>CAMYWS010000027.1 GCA_947302865.1 uncultured Clostridia bacterium | reverse complement strand
GGACTTCGGGATCCGCGGAGAATTCTCCCTTCGGAATCACGCCGTCGGCCTTGTAACCGATGTTGACGAATACTTCGCCGTCCACGATCTGGAGCACGGTGCCCGTGATCATCTGGCCCGGACGAATCCGCTTCACGGTCTTTTCAAAGGCCTGTTCAAAAGTCTCCGGCTCGGCTTCCGCCTCCGCCTCGACAGCAACGGGCGCCGCTGCTTCTTCAACTGCCTCGGCTGCTTCTTCCACGACTGCTTCAGCCGCTTCTTCGACGGCTGCCGGCGCTTCTTCGACGGTCTCCTTCACTTCTTCGACCGCTTCCGCTGCTTCCGCTGCCGTTTCGATAACTGCCTGTTCTGCTTCTGCAACGACTTTTTCAGTGGCTTCGGCGACAACCTCAGCGGGAGCTTCCGCTTCGATGGTTTCAACTGTCGTCTTTTCGAGTTCGCTCATTACTTGTTTAACCTCCCTAATCATCGCTGTTGGCGTCGATGCGCCTGCGATAATCCCTATTATATCATCGTCTTTTATTTTTGCAAGAGGAATTTTGCCGATATTGTCGATGATTTCAACCTTTTCGCAACTTTTTTTGCACAAATCTCTGAGCGCGCAGGTGTTTGCGCTGATTTCGGAACCCAAAACGAAGATCCGCGTGCACCTTTTTGCAAGGATCGCCGCTTCGGCCTGCCTGCGGCGCGTGGTATCGCAGATCGTGCAATGCGCGGAAAGCGCCGGAAATCTTCTGCGCAGCACGGATAGCACGGCCTCGTAGACCTCCGCCTTCGCGGTCGTCTGCGAAACGAACGTCAGCGCGCCGGTATGCTCCAGCGCCTCCGCGTCTTCCGTTCCCGTCAGCACGACGGCGTTCTCCCCCGCCCGGCTTCTGATGCCGACGACCTCCGGATGCGTGGGCTTGCCGAGGATCGCGACGCGCTCGCCTTTCCGCGCCGCCTGCTCGACGATGCGGTGGATGCGCCGGACGAACGGACAGGTCGCGTCCACGACGCGCACGCCCTTTTCTTCACACGTCGAAAACACCTCCGGCGGCGCGCCGTGCGCGCGGATGACGAGCGTATCCCCCGCGGAAAGCGCATCGAAAGAATCGACCGCAAAGATCCCGCGCTGTTCCAGTTCCCGCACGACGCCCTCGTTGTGGATGATCTTGCCGTAGGTAAAGACGCGCGCGTTCCCTTCCGCCGCGCCGTTCACAAGCTCGATCGCCCGTGAAACGCCGAAGCAGAAGCCGCTGTGCTTTGCAAACAGGACCTGCATCAGAGCGCCTCCGCGATCGTTTTCAGCGTCATCATGGAATCGGTGATCGCCGCGTTGACGGCGTCGACCGGCTTCTTGCCGGGACAGCCTGCCTTGACCGCGGCGGGAAGGATCGGATCGCCGACCGCGACCTTCAGCCGCTGCCCGAACTTTCTGCCGTGGTGCACGATATACAGCGGCACGATCGGCGCGTCGGCGCGCAGCGCGATGAACGCGCAGCCCTTGTCGAAGGCGTCCATGTCGCTGCCCGTCGCCGAGCGGTGTCCCTCCGGAAACACGCCGAACGCCTTACCCTTTTCGAGCAGCTCGCACGCGTGGCGGATGGATTTGGTGTCCGCGGTGCGCTGATTCACCGGGAAGCACAGCAAAAGGCGGAAGACCGTCGTCATGAACTTCGACGAGAACAACGTGGACTTTGCCATGAAATGAATGCACCGCCACACGATCGCCGCGACCCAGATCGGATCGCTCATTCTGACGTGGTTGGAAACATAGATCACTTTTCCCTTGCTTTTCAGCGCGGCGGCGTTATGGATCTTCGGCCGCCCGTACAGCCACAGGATCGGCTTTAAGATGATGCAGGCGAAGATATACAGCATATCAGACCTCCGAAAGAATTGTGTTGACTGCTTCCTCGATCGTCATATGGGTCGTGTCTATGAGCTTTGTGTCATCGCCGCAGTACAGCGGCTTATAGGCGCGCTCGCTGTCCTGCCTGTCGCGGCGGATGATGTCGTGCAGGATGGTATCGTAATCGGCCTCCTGCCCGCTCTCCAGAAGCTGCTTATACCGGCGGTTTGCGCGCTCCTCCGCCGACGCGGTGACAAAAAACTTGTACGGCGTATCGGGCAGCACGTTCGTGCAGATGTCGCGTCCGTCCATGATCACGCGCTGCGCATGCGCCACCTCGCGCTGCAGCTCCGTCATCCGGTCGCGCACGGCGGGTACGCGGCTGACCAGCGACGCACCCTGGCTGATCTCCTCCGTACGGAGCTCGCCCGTGACGTCCTCGCCGTCGACCAGCATGTGCTGTACGCCGTCCTCGTAGCGGACCTGCACGCCGACCGTGTGCACAAGCTCGGCGAGCGTTTCCTCGTCCAGAAAATCCACGCCGCGCCGCTTCGCCGCGACCGCGAACGCGCGGTACATCGCGCCCGTGTCGAGATACGGAATGCCGAGGATCGCCGCGACGCGTTTTGCGACCGTGCTCTTTCCCGCGCCCGCGGGTCCGTCGATGCCGATGCTTTGTTTCATATTGTTATACCTCCGTAGGAATACTGCTGCCCGCAAGCGCGCCCGTGGACCAGGCGATCTGCAGGTTGAATCCGCCCGTAAAGGCGTCCGTGTCGATCATCTCGCCTGCAAAATACAGGTTCGCGATTTTTTTCGACTCCATCGTGGACGGGTTGATTTCCCTGACCGAAACGCCGCCGCGCGTGACGATCGCCTCCGCAACGGGACGCGCCGCCCTGACGTGCAGCTTCAGTCCCTTCAGCGTATCGACAAGCGCCCTCCTCTGCGCCTTCGTGCAGTTGCCTGCCGGCGCCGTTCCGTCGATGCCGGCGCAATCCAGCGCCACGCCCAGAAGCTTTTGCGGCAGAAGTCCGTACAGCGCGCCGGAAAACGTCTTTTTCGCGTTTGCCGAAAGATCCCGCAGAAGGCGCGCGTCAAGCTGCTCCTCCGAGAGTCCCGGCTTCAGGTCGATCGAAAGAAGCGTTCCCTCCGGCTCTTCCGCAACGAGCGCGGACGCCGAAAGCACCAGCGGTCCGCTCACGCCGAAGTGCGTGAACAGCATCTCGCCGAGCTCGGAAAACACTTCCTTGCCTTTTTTGTTATAGGCGGTCAGCGTGACGTTCTTGAGCGTCAGACCGGACAGGTCCCCGCACCACGCTTCCTCCGTTTCGAACGGCACGAGCGAGCCCTTCGGCGGAACGATCGTATGCCCGAGCGCCGAGGCAAACCGATATCCGTCGCCGGTGCTGCCGGTGGAAGGATAGCTCAGCCCGCCCGTTGCCAGAACGACCGCATCGAACGGCTCGACCGTCTCCCCGGCACGCACGCCGGACACCGCGCCGCCGTTTGTCAGAATCGCGGAAACGCGCGTATTCAGCCGCACCGTGACGCCGCGGGACCGCACCGTTTTTTCAAGCGCTTTTAAGATATCGCTCGAATGGTCGGACGCCGGAAACACGCGCTGTCCGCGCTCGACCTTCAGGGGTACGCCCGCCGCCTCGATCAGCGCCATGATCGCCGCGCTGTCGAAATGCGCGTACGCGCTGTACAGAAACCGCGGATTCTTCACGACGTGCCGGAAGAATCCCTCCCGGTCCGCCGCGTTCGTGACGTTGCAGCGGCCCTTGCCGGTGATGAACAGCTTTTTCCCGAGCTTTTCGTTCTGCTCGAAAATCGTCACGTTATGTCCGTTTTCCGCCGCCTTGATCGCCGCGAGCTGTCCCGCCGCGCCGCCGCCGATGACCGCAACTCTCATGCTTCGCCTCCGAATTCGTCCGAAAGATCGACCGCGTCGAGCTTCTCGCTGTGGAAGCCCATCGGCGTGACCGTGATATACCCCTTCTTCATCCACGCGTAATCGCTGTCCTCGTCCGGGTCGCACGGGAGCTTCCCGCGCGGCACCCAGTAATACGGCCGTCCGAGCGGGTCTTCGCGCCGGTCGTAGACCCCGTTGTAGTTCACCATGGCAAGACCCGTCACGCGGTACCCTTTGATCTGTCCGGACGGCAGATCGGGTACATTGACGTTCCAGAACATGCCGAACGGCAGCGGATGCTTTTCCGCGATCCCGATCATACGCTGTGCTGCGGCGACAGCGGTCTCAAAATGCGTCGGGTCCCGGTGGTCCAGAGACACGGCGATCGCCTGTACGCCCAGGACCGCCGCCTGCTGCGCCGCGCCGCACGTTCCGGAATAGAGCGTGTCGCTGCCGAGGTTCGGTCCGTGGTTGATCCCCGAGATCACAAGGTCCGGCTTTTCGGGCACAAGGTTGCCGAGCCCGAGCCGTGCGCAATCCACGGGCGTGCCGTCGACCGCGAACGCGATCTCCGCGCCGTCGATCGCATGCGGCTCCGCGCGAAGCGGCGTGTTCAGCGTCATCGCCATGCTCGCGGCGCTTCTCTGCCGGTCCGGCGCGGCGATCCACACCGTGTGCGACCCGGAAAGCGCTTCGATCAGGCGCCGGATGCCGACCGCGTCGATGCCGTCGTCGTTGACCAGAAGGATCTTCATTCCATATGCCCCCAGTTTGATATAATTGATTATATCAAATCCCGCCCGTCGTTGCAAGGTGTTCGTATACGAAAAAAGCCCGCCGGGATCGGCGGGCGCGTTGATTATTGGGGTCAGTTCAGCTTCAGGCAGAAGATGCGGCACTGCTCGGTCGTGCCGGTGGTGGCGACCACGATGTAGTTGTTGCAGGCGACGGGCGTCGCGTCGATGCGTTCGCCGAGGTCGAGCGCGAAGAGCGCGTTTTCACCGGGACGCGCCGCGTCGTAAAGGCGCATGCCGCCGTCGCGGTCGCAGGCGATGAGATAGGCGTCGCCGCGGGCGTTGTAGACGACGAGCGGCGAGGAGACGTAGTCCGCGTTGCCGGTCTGCGTGATCTCCCAGCGCACGGCGCCGGTCTTGCGGTCGAACGCCATGATCTTGCCGCCGTAGGTGTAGCCGACGTTGCCGTCCGCGTCGGTCGTCTGCACGGTCAGCCCGTAGAACGAGCAGATCAGAAGATCGCCGATCGTGCCGTGTCCGATGTGCGGCGTGGATTTGCTGCCGCCCCTCATGCTCTTTGCCGTGGTCGGATCGAGGATCTGCACAAACTGTTTGTTTTCCCAGACGACCGCGCCGGTGAGCGCGTTGATCTTGCGCACGAAGCAGAAGCCGTAGCCGTTCTGAAGCGACGGATCCTGCTGATCGGTCTGCGACACGGTGTATACGTAGACCGTACCGTCGTTTCCGTCCTCCTCGAGCACGGGCGTCGCGTCGGAATCGCCGCCGACGTCGGTGACGAACTGGAGTTTCAGCGTGTTGAGATCGACGCATTGCAGGTATCCGCCGTTATCGGTCAGATACAGGAAATTGCGGAACGCGGAGACCGAGGATTCAAAGCCGTACGCGCGTCTGCCCGCCTGCGTGACGCTTGTGTAGCCGGAACCGGAATAGCGGTATTTGATCTTGTCGCCGGGATTGATGGACAGCGTGCCGGACGCCGCGTCGTAGCTCGTGTTTAGCTCGATGAGATACAGAACGCCGTTCTCGCTCGGCCAGATCAGCGTGTCCTCGATGATCAGGGGGCTCGAATCGAACGCCGACCAGTCGCTGCGGCGCGCCGTATAGTCCTTGCCGGAAACGATCGTCTGGAAGGTGTTGCTGCAGAGGTTGACCGCAAACGCCGCGGACTTGTTGCTGTTTTTCTCGGACTGCGTTCCCTGCCCGATGTAAAGCATCGGGATACCGCGCGGGTCGAGCGTCGGGGTCCCGAACATCGGCGCGTTCAGCAGGATCGGCTCGCGCGTGCGGCTGCCGCTTTCCAGCTCGTAGAAATAGATATTGCCGTCCGAACCGCACAGGATGACCTCCGTAAGGGTATCCTTCGCCCGGAATTCGTCGCGCACGCCGAGTGTTTTCAGCGTCTGTCCCTCCCATGTCACGATCAGCGGCTGACCGGTCCATGAAGCGCCGGCAAAGCCGTTTGCCGAACCGATGGCGAACGACCAGACCTGTTCCAGCGTCTGCATCGTCACGCGTGCGGTGCCGTAGGAGAATCCGCTGCGGTAATTGTTGCCGGCGAACGTCGTGATGCCCTTGACTTCCGTATAGTCCTGCCCGCTGCCGAACGAAAACGCGTTCTCATTCGGGTTCGAGGAATAGCTGTCGTCGCGGTTGTTCTTGCGGATCTCGTAAGTGAAGCCGAAATTCGAGGGCTTCGCTTCCTCTGCGGGGGTGATGCTGTACGAAATGCCGTCCGAAAGCGCGGGCGGGTCGGGGATCACGGACGCTTCGGTCGGCGATTCGGTCGCCTGCGACTGCGGTTTTGCGCTCGATTCGGCGGGATTTGTGTCGATCTCCGTCGCAAAGGACAGCGCGTCCTGCGTCTTGCCGCAGCCGGAGCCGCTCTTTTTGGGGATCGAATCCCGGAGTCCCACGGCGAATATCAGGATCACGACGGCGATCACGAAGATGAACACCGACGCGCAGAACATGATGAATTTCGGACTGATCGTCCTTTGCTGCTTTCTTGCCATGGATTGATAATAGCATATTCCCCCGCCGCACGCAACGCGAAAATGCAAACTATTTTCGACATTTCCGTTAATAAAAGGAAATCCCCCTCGCTGATGCAAAGGGGGATCGATCTGTATCAAACGGATAAACCTGTTCGGCGTGCGATCTTAACGGTAAGGCTGCACGTCGATCCGTCGGATCCGGCGAAACCGGCAGGTCAGTTGATGCGGATGCCGAAGATCTTCTGCCCGCCGCGGCAGCCGACTACGAGCATGTTGCCGAACAGCGCCGGTGACGCTTCGAAAGTCGTATCCGTCGGGCGCGTAACGCCGCGCTGCTTGCCCGTTGCCGCGTCTATCAGGAAGATGTAGCCCCTGGAATCCGCCTGTATGACATATCCTCTGTTCTCCGAGTCGTATATGACCGCCGGACTGGACCATGCGTAATTGTCCATCTCGAACTTCCATTTTTCGGTGAACGTCTCCTTATCGAGCGCGACCAAAACGCCGGCGTCCTTGTTTCCGTACCGCGCGATCGGCACAATCACGAGGTCCTCGATATTGCTGCCCTGCCGCCCGACGACCGCGGTCGCCTGAATGCCGCCGGATACGCCGGAGACGGTGAATACCTCCAGCCCGTAACGTCCCTTGATCTCGCCGGTCATGGCGTCGATCTTGAAGAACGGCGCGATGCCCGTGTTGTTCTTGTCCTTGTTGAAATGCAGCGACGTGCCGACGTACAGGTACGCTTCGTCATCGGAAATCACATCCAGAACCGGGCTGCCGTTCGTATCGTCCTCCGTATTCGCGATCCAGACGACGCGCATCGTGTTGAGGTCGATGCACTGGAACATGCCGTCGTTGCTTGCAAGATACAGGTGTCCGTTCCACGCAACCGCGCTGCCCTCGTAGCCCTGCCATTTGTGCGCCGAATCCGCAATGTCGATGTCGTCGTAGATGTTGTTGCAGTCGTAGCGGAACTTGACGATGTCCGACGGATTGACCGAGACCGAACCGAGTTCCGGATCGTACACGGTATTGAGCTTCATCGTATACACGATGCCGTTCTCGCCCGGATAGATCAGCGTGTCGGTCTCGGCGTCGACGAGCGGCGCGGAGTCGTACGCGTACCACTTGCGCCGCGCAAAGGGATCGGTGCCCTGCTTGCCGAACTCATACAGCACGTTGCCGTTGATCAGCGAAATGATGAACGCGCGTGATTTCTGGTTCTCGCTCTCGTACTGATCGCCGGAGCCGCAGTACAGCAGCGGGATGCCTCTCGGGTCAATGCTGCCGGTGCCCTTGAACGGGACGTTCAGAACGATCTTGTCGCGCGTTTCCTCGCCGGTTTCCAGATCGAGGAAGTAGATATTGCCGTCCTCGGTCGGATAGATGACCTCGACGAGGTTCTCCTTCTGCTTTGCCCAGTCGCGGAGGTTCATGATCCTCCGCGTTTCCGCAGGCCACTGCACGATCAGCGGCTGACCCGTCCATCCGCAGCCGGACCAGCTTCCGCTTCCGCCGCCCTTTGTAAGCGATGAGATCGCCTTATCCCATACCTGCGTCAGCTTGTACTCGGTCAGATTGACCGTGTCGGTGCCGGACATGTTTCTCCAGTTGTTGCCGCGGAAAGTCAGGATGCCCTTGATGTTTTCCGCGTTGTATGCGTCCGCGGACGGGAATTCGATCGGTTCGGAGCGCTGATAGCTGTTTGCCATGACCTCTTCGCCGCCGGTATACGCGCCGTTTTCAAACCGGCCGCCGACCTGCAGATGCGGCGCAAAACCGTACTTTTCGGGATTGGAATCCGCGATCATGTAGGGCGTGGGCCGCGGGGTCGGCGTAGGCGTCGGGATCGCGGTCGGGACCGGCGGTAGCGTCGCGCCGTTTACGTAATCCTCGTAGGAGATCGTCGGGCGCACAACGTTCTCGTAGCCGTCCGGATTATCCTGCACCTGCGCGTTGTATTCCGCCTCAAGCCGTTCCTCCTCGATCAGAAACTGATTGCGCCGTTCCTGCTCCTCCCGCTTTTCCTGCGCGCAGCTGACGGTCGTCCAGATGATCAGACCGATCAGCATCAGGAGCAGGAGCGCGAAGATCGAAACGATCACGTAAAAGCGCGGCTGCACCCTTCTCCTTCTTTTTTTCCTATTTTGCTGCGTCATAGTTCCTCCTGATATTCGGTCCGCAAAGCGTTCGCCGCGGATATTCGGATCATGTCCGGGATCTCGGGATCGATCCTGTTCGGTATTTCCCGGGCATGTGCAAGCATTCGTTTCCACAGGAAAGCAGGTCATCTTTTGGCGCGTAAATTTTACCGCATTTTTTCGCAGTCGGCGTCCGGTCCGGCGGGATCCGCCCGTTTCCGGGTCGTATCTTGCGTGCGGCCGCCCTGTTTTTCGCTACATCTTGCGCCGCTGTCGCGTTTTTTTCTCAAAAAACGGAGACCCTATGCTTTTCCACCATATTGATCATAGCACCGCGATTTGAACAAACTGCGTTATCTTTGTGAACAGTTTTGCCCGAATCTGTTGCATTTTTGTGTCAATCCGCGGTAAACAGCCGGATTTGCGTTATTTTGTTGCCAAAGCATCAAAAAAGCTGCCGATCACGGCAGCTTCAGCGTTGTATTTGTCTGTACGTTACGCGAGATGTCCCTTCGCCTTGATTACTTCGATCACGGAATCGACATACTTCTCGCAGATCTCGTTTGTGCCCGCCTCGACCATGACGCGGATGACCGGCTCCGTGCCGGACTCGCGCACGAGAATACGGCCGGTATCGCCGAGCTCGTCGGCGACCCGCTTCACCGCCGCCTGAACGTCAGGATCGTTCTGCGCTTCGGGCTTGGACTTTACGCGGACGTTTTTCAGCACCTGCGGATAGAACACGACGGGCGCGGCGAGCTCGCTCATCGGCTTGCCCTTCGCCAGCATGACCTCCATCAGCTTCAGGGAGGTCAGGATACCGTCGCCGGTCGTTTCGTACTTCAAAAAGATCGTGTGACCGCTCTGCTCGCCGCCGATGCGGTTGCCGGTCCTCACCATGTTCTCATAGACGTACTTGTCGCCGACCTTGGTCTTGTCATACTCGATGCCGACCTTGTCGAGCGCCTTGTAAAGGCCGAAGTTCGACATGACTGTCGTGACGACCTTGTTGTTCAGGAGCTTTCCGCGCTCCTTCATGTATAGTCCGTAGATGTAGAGCGTATGGTCGCCGGTGACGACGTTGCCCTTCTCGTCCACGCAGAGGCAGCGGTCCGCGTCGCCGTCGAACGCGAAGCCGATATCGAGCTTGTTCTCGACCACGAACTTCTGCAGGTGTTCGATGTGCGTCGAGCCGCAGTCCGTGTTGATGTTGTAGCCGTCGGGCTCGTCGTTCATGACGTAGACCTTCGCGCCGAGCGCTTCGTAAACGCCCCGCGCGATCTGCCACGCCGCGCCGTTCGCGACGTCCAGACCGACCCTGACGCCCTTGAAGCTGTACTTTGAAAGCGAGATCAAAAAGCCGACGTAGCGGTTTCTGCCCGCGACGTAGTCGACCGTTCTGCCGATCTCGTGCCGTCCTGCGACAGGGACCTCGATCTTGCCGTCGATGTATTCTTCGACGAGCAGGATGGTCTCCTCGTCCATCTTTTCGCCGTAGCCGTTCAGAAGCTTGATGCCGTTGTCGTAGTACGGATTGTGCGACGCGGAGATCATGATGCCGCAGTCGAAATCGTC
>CAMYWS010000026.1 GCA_947302865.1 uncultured Clostridia bacterium | reverse complement strand
GAAACGAGGAATTTTTTGAGATTCGGACACTGCGGCAGGTATTCGTAATAATCCCAGAATGAAAGCGGACAATATGCGATATTCACCTTTTCCAGCTTCTTGAATTTCGGGAAGTAGGACAGATCGTTGACGCCTGTGCCGTAGATGCGAAGATCGGTCAGGCTCTTCATGGAAGTGAGGGCTCTTACCGATTTGATTTTAGGATTCGTCGCAAGATTCAGCACGGTCACATAGTGCAGCACGGACAGTTCGCTGACGTCGGAAAAACTGTTTCTGTAAAGATACAGGTCGGTCAGTTCCGTGAAGTTTGCAATGATATCCAGATCATCATCGTCGAGCAGGTTGTCGCCGAGGTTCAGTTCCGTCAGTTTGGTAAGGTTTTTGATCGGTTCTATGTTGCTGATCTCATTATGACAGAGATATAACTTTTTCAGATTGGTGAGCGGACGGATCCATTCAATATCTCTGATCGGAACGCCGCCCTTGTCCGTTCCGCAGGACATCAGCCGCAGATCTTTGAGATTTTTGAGCTGACTGAGCGGCTCATAGGTATCCATCCAGCAATAATCGAGATACAGTATCTCAAGATCCGGGCACATTTTAACGAGCGTTTCAACCTCTTCCTTTGTAATGTGATTGAAAGTACCGGTTTTAATGTCTCCGTTTATCTTCTCCAGATTGCCTTTTCCGTTGCCGTTGATTTCCGTTGCGCCTCTCGGGATCGTGACGCCGCCGAAGGTAAAGGAATCCGGGATCGGTGTGGAAGGAGGCGTAGTCCCCTGCGCCGGCGGTTCTGTTGCGGTCGGTTCGACGGGAGAGTGATCGTCGTATGCGGGCGTCGCTGCCTGGGACTCTTTTCTCTCCTTTTCCTGCACTTTAAAGCTGGAGATTTCCCAATCGTTGCTCAGCGTTTCCCTTATAAACACCACGTCGTATGCATACCGGTATGTGTAATATTCGTCGTTGGCAACGATCGCGATATGCGCCGCGTCCGAGATATACTGATGATCTTTCCGCGAAATCAGATCCACGTCATGATCGACGGAATAGGAATAATCGGTATATCCCTTCAGTTCGTTCTGCGCAAATGAATTCAGAAAGTCTCTGACGACGGAATCCGGCGCGCCCTGATTCGCGGAAAGCTTCTGCGTCTGGGAAATGGGATCCGGTCCGACGCACGCCGTCAGCAGCACCGCAAGGGCGATGAGCAGCACCGGAAACAGATGTTTTCCGAAGTGATTTTTTTTCATATAAACTCCCCTTTCGATCATTTCGTGAGTATTATAACATTGTTTTCGAAAAAAAGAAAGAAATCAATAAAAAAAACGCTTCACCGGGAAACGTTTTTCATCAAAGGATTCTTTTTGGCCGGAAGTTCAGGAAATCGGCGGAAACGGTGTGATAGCGGACGCCGTCGGATTCGCCGTTGAACGCGAACCGGTGCGAGACGCCGTGCAGATGTCCGTACACGACGTCCGTGACGCCCGCCGCGGCAAATTTCTTTGCGAAATCGCTCGGCTCGCCGGTCTCCGAAAACGGCGGAAAATGCAGCATGCCGATCGCCTGTACGTCTTTCGGCAGCGCGTTCAGGGAAAGATCGAGGCGGATCAGTTCGCGTTCAAAGAGCTTCCGGTCCGCGGTCTCTTTGAAATGCGAGGATTCCGGGACCGTCCAGCCGCGCGTGCCGCAGATAAAGAGATCGCCGAAACGGAAGACGTCGTTCTGAAGCGCGTACATGCCCTTCGGAAACGCTGCGCGGACCTTTGTCACGCTTTGCCACCAGTAGTCGTGATTGCCCCGTAAAAGCAGTTTTAAGCCGTTTAACGAGCCGATAAAGGCAAGATCGGCGAGCGCATCGCAAAGATACATCGCCCAGCTGACGTCGCCGGGGATCAGAACGAGATCGTCCTCTTTGACCGTATCCTGCCACGCCTCCCGGATGCGGTCCGCGTGATCCTTCCAGTGCGCGCCGAACACGTCCATTGCCTTGTTCGGAACGGACAGACTGAGGTGCAGATCACCGATGGCGTAAACGTTCGGCATGGACGCCTCTCCTTCAAAGAAATAAAAGGAAGAAATTCTTCCTTTTGATGCGGCGGGGTGCGGCGAAAACGACGCGGTCCGTCAGTCTTCGTCGTCCGCGGATTCGGTAATATCCTCTTCGAGCGGATCGTCCGCTTCGTCGGCGCGGACCTTATCCGCAAGGATCTCGAGATTCGCCTGCCGCTTCTGTTCCTTCAGACAATCTTCACAGAGATCGTGACCGGGCAGCGCGGGCTTTTCGCCGCATTCGCTGCACATGATGATCTCGTCATCGTTGTTCGGCGCGTACCGGTGCGTGCGCTCCGCCGCGCAGGTGCGGCACATAGTCTCGTTTCCGCGGATATAATTCAGCTCACAGATCGGGCATTTTTTCAGCATATCTTTGTTGTGTCCCTCGCTTGTATATTTCAAAGCATAGTATGCAAAGAGATGCGTGTTCTGTCAAGACCTTTTTTATTCTTTTTGGGATTCTTTTTCGATCGTTTCGCAATCGCGGAAGATCTGACCGATCCTGAAAAGCAATTCCGCCTTTCCTTCGCCCGTTTCCGACGAGAACGGGATCGCAAACGGCGGCGCGCCGAGTTCCTTTGCGCGCTTGTTTGCTTCCGGCTTCCGCTTGGATTTTGCGATCTTGTCCGCTTTCGTCGCGACGAGCGTGTACGGGATGTTGTAATAGATCAGATAGCGGAACATCGTCAGGTCGTCTTCCGTCGGCGCGTGACGGATGTCGACGAGCATCAGAAGATGCCTGACACGCCCGCTTTGCAGATAGCGTTCGAGAAGCTCGCCCCAGCTTTTCTGCTCGGTCTTCGACGCCTTCGCAAAGCCGTAGCCCGGCAGGTCGACAAGATAGAACGCCTTGTTCAGCAGAAAGAAATTGACAAGGCGCGTTTTGCCCGGGCTTGCCGAGGTCTTGGCAAGCTTATGATTGTTCGTCAGCCGGTTGATGAGACTCGATTTGCCGACGTTCGACTTTCCGACGATCGCGATCTCGCAGGGAAGCTGCGAAGGATAGCTTCCGTCAATCCCCGCGCTCGTGACGAATTCCGCCTGTCTGATTGCAAAAAGTTCTTCCATAGACCCCAGTATACCGTGAAAGTTCACATTTCGCAAGATATTCGTTTACACTTTCGTCATTCGTTTTGGAAAAGAGCATGGTACAATTATGGTACAAGTATAAGGAGCCGGATTGTCGGCGGAAGGATCGGTATGGGACTGTTTCATTCATCGGATATCGGATTGGACCTCGGCACGAGCAATGTGCTCGCGTACGTACGGGGCAAAGGCATCGTACTGCGTGAACCGAATATCGCCGCGGTCGAACGCGGCACGGGCAAGCTCGTCGCGATCGGTCAGGAAGCGAAGGAGATCGTGGGTCGTGCGCCGGACAATCTGATGATCATCCGGCCGATGCAGGACGGCGTGGTCGCGAACTTTGATGCGACGGAGCGCATGCTGACGCTGTTTTTCAACCGTATCGTCGGCAGCCGCATCTTCTTCAAGCCGCGCGCGGTCGTGGCGGTCCCGTCGATGGCGACCGAGGTGGAAAAGCGCGCGGTCATCGAAACGACCGAAGGCGCCGGCGCAAGGTATACGTTTCTTCTTGAGGAGCCGGTGGCGGCGGCGATCGGCGCGGGGCTCGACATTACCGAGCCGAAGGCGAACATCGTATTGGATATCGGCGCGGGCACGTGCGACATGGTCGTGACCTCGATGGGCAAGGCGGTCCGGCACGATTCGCTGCGCGTCGGCGGCGACAGATTCGACGCGGCGATCGTGCGATACTTAAAGCGTCAGCACGGCGTCGTGATCGGCACGGGCGCGGCGGAGGAGCTTAAGATCGCGTACGCGTCTGCGTTCCCGCGCAAGGAGGAACTGAAGATGGAAGTGCGCGGAAGGTCCCTGGGCGGCGGACTTCCGATCTCGATGGAGCTCGGATCCAACGAACTGACCTACGCGCTTGCGGAGCCGCTTCTGTCGATCGCGGAGGCGCTTAAGGACGTGCTCGAGCAGACGCCGCCGGAGCTGTCCGGCGATATCGCGTCGCGGGGGATCTGTCTCACCGGCGGCGGCGCGCAGCTTTTCGGACTGGATCAGTACATCGCGGAACAGATCGGCGTGCCGTGCTACGTCGCGGAGGACCCGGTCGCATGCGTCGCGATCGGCTGCGGCAAGGTTCTGGAGGAGCCGAGAAAATACGAAGGCGTGCTGTACGATTATCGACGCGGCGATTATTACGAGGAGTAAGGGGAGTTTGTTCATGGCAGAAGCAAAAGGGAAAAAAGCGCTGTCGCTGTGCATCCTGCGCGTGCTGGAGCAGCATGCCGGCAAGACGAATCCGTTGTCGACGCGCCATATCATTGAATTTCTGGCGGAGGATCACGGCATGATCGCCGAACGCAAGGCGGTCGGCCGCAATCTGCTTCTTTTGCAGGAGATGGGCTTTCCGCTTTCCACATATCAGGAGAACGGGAAGGGCTACTATCTCAAAACGGACACGGGCTCCGTACAGCACGAGCACAATCCCGCCGCGCTGGACGCATACCTGCGCGCGCCGCGTTCCGAACGCACGGAGCGCGAGATCGAACGGCTCCAGGATCTCGTGCCGGTCTACGTTTCCGAAGCGGAGACCGGAAAACAGCCGGAAAACGTGTTCGAAAAGATCGATCTTCTGAAGGACGCAATCCTGAAGAACGTGCAGATCAGTTTTCTGTACGCCGTCGTGCAGCCGGACGGCAGAAAGACGCCGCAGCGTGAAACGCCGTTTACGGTGTCGCCGTACGCGATCTTCCTTGCGGAAGGGTATTACTACGTGATCGTCTCCATGTCCGGCTACGGGCGGCTGCTGCACTATCGCTGCGACCTGATGGAGCAGGTCACGCTGACCGACATTCCTGCGCGCGCGGCTGAAACGCTGATTGAATGCAGGGACGGACTGGATGTCCCGGCATATGTGAACCGTACGATCTATCTGACCGACGTCCGGGAACAGCACACCGTGCTCTGCGCGGAGCATCTTGCCGGCGCGCTTCTGGATACGTTCGGCGACGCCGTGCGGATGCGTCCGGAGGGCGAAACGATCCGCGCGGAGATCGACGCGCCGTGGGAGATGGTGCACCGGTTTCTGGTCGGAAATCTCAAGCACACGACGCTGCTTGCGCCGGCATGGCGGCGGGCGCAGATCCGCGAGGAGCTGCTTTCGGCGCTTTCCACCTATCCGCAGGGCTGAAAAGAGAAAATCGTTTTGGATTTCTACGCATTTATGACACATTTATGTGGTATCGTATGAGCTGAGGGAACAGCTATGGAACAACAGGCAAAAACGTCCGGCAGGGTGCTCTTCGAGACGCTCCGGGAACAATTCAGAAAAATTATTCCGAAAAAACCGCTGCGTGTGCTGCTGACGGCGGTCACGATCGTGCTGCTTCTGGGGCTTGTGATCGGGATCGTCAGCGGCAGTCTTGCGATCGCAAGATGCGGAACGGGCCGCGTCGGCGAAGCCGGCGCGGAGCCGGTCGCCGTCGTTCAGCCCGCGCGTCCGGACCCCGGCTTTTCAAACGATACGGTGGTCGTGATCCATCCGACGGAACCGGAGCCGACCGGGATCCCGCTTCCCACCGAAGCGCCGACGCCCGTACCGCAGGACACGCCGGAGCCGCAGGTCACGCAGGACCCCGCGGACGCGACGGATTATCTCGGCGGCAGGACCCTCAAAAAAGGCGATACCGACGAACTGCTGATCACCGTGCAGTCGGCGCTGATGGAGCTCGGCTACATGGACCCCGACGAACCGACCGACTATTTCGGCAATCAGACGCAGGACGCGATCATCACGTTCCAGAAGCACAACAACCTGCTGCCGGACGGTATCGTGGGCGAAGTCACCTATGCGCTGCTCGTCGGCGGACAGGCCCGTGAATACGTCATGCAGGAGGGCGACGAGGGCGACGACGTCAAGGAGGTGCAGGACCGCCTTTACGAGCTCGCCTATCTCGATAAAAACAGCCGCACCGGTACGTTCGGCGAAAAGACCGCCGCGGCGGTGCGATCGTTCCAGAGCGCGAACGGTCTGAAGGTCGACGGCAAGGTCGGCGCAAAGACACTGAACACGCTGTATTCGAGCGACGTCGTCAGCAACAGCTATAAGGCCGGCGATTCGGACGAGAACATCATTTCCTATCAGAAGCGCCTTCAGAAGCTCGGGTATCTTTCAAGCGACTACGCCTGCTCGGGCAAAATGGACAGCAAGACGGTTTCCGCCATCAAGACGTTCCAGGAGGCGAACGGCCTCGTCCGCGACGGCTGTCTCGGTCCCGCGACAATGGAGCAGATCAACAGCAGGGACGCGGTCCATTACGCCATGCGTCTCGGCATGAGCGGCTCCGCGATCCGTGCGGCGCAGCAGAAGCTGTACAAGCTCGGCTACATCCGCTCCAGCCAGATCACCGGCTATTACGGCGAGACCACGGTCGAGGCGGTCAAGGCGTTCCAGAAGCGCAACGGCATTTCGCAGAACGGCGAGATCAACGCCAAGACGCTTGAAAAGCTGGAAAGCGAAAAGGCAAAAGCGGCGCAGACGGCTTCCGTCAAGAAGACGGCGACGCCGAAGCCATCCTCCGGCAGCGGCAAGACGGCGACGCCGAAGCCTTCCGGCAGCAGCAGTACGATCTCGAGCTCGAAGGGCGTCGAACGGTTCATCGAGATCGCGCAGAGCAAGATCGGCTGCCGGTACGTGCGCGGCGCAAAGGGCCCGAACCAGTTCGACTGCTCCGGCTTCGTATACTGGTGCCTGAATCAGGCGGGCGTGCGGCAGAGCTATATGACCAGCATCATCTGGCGTTCGTGCTCGAAGTACAAGCGCATCAATTCGATGAGCTCCATCGAGCGCGGCGACGTCCTCGTGTTCTCCGGCTCGTCCATGGCGACCGGTCACGTCGGTATCTATCTCGGCGACGGCAAGATGATCGACGCGTCCTCCTCGGACGGACACGTCCGCATCACGTCGAGCAACATCCTGAAGAGCAAGTACTGGCAGGAGCACTTCCTGATGGCATACCGCATTTGGGATTGACGCAAAAAAACAGGATGGAAAGAAGCGTTTCTTTCCATCCTTTTTTCTTTTTGTCAGAATACGTCGTACAAAACGAACTGCTCAAGCTCGGGATGTTCGTCGTTGTAAACGTGGTCGTCCCACAGCGGCGAATAGGAATCGACCGAGAGCGAGTTGTCGCGCGGGTCATAGGTGAGCAGGCAAAGATAGCCGTATCGTTCGAGTTCGGTCTGAATGTCGTACATCAGCGCGTTGACCGTGCGCTCCGGCACGCCGTCCCCGTCGTCGTCATACGTGAAAACCGCGCGTGAGATCCCGCGCGCATGTCCGCACAGGATCAGACGGATGTTCGGACAAAGGGCGACAAGCTGCGATTCCATGTTGGCCGCGCGGTCTGCCCGGCCTCCCTCCGCGGTCAGATACTGATGCGTGACCAGGATGACCGGAAGGTCCGGATGCGCAAGGCACACGCCGCGCGCCCATTCGAGCAGCTCCTCGTTTCCCGCCATCCAGTACTGCACCGAAAGCAGCAGCAGCCGCGTTTCGTCCTTTTCAAAGATCCGGTACCAGGCAAAGCCGTCATAATAGACCTGTTCGGGCGGAACGCCGTCCGGATAAATCCGGTTTTTCCACGGCTTTTTGTGCTGATAGCCCTCTTCATGATTGCCCAGCGCCCAGAAGAACGGAACCTTGTCGCGAAATGCGTCGACCCCTTTCAGAAAAAGAGTCCACTGGCTGCCGATATCGCCGTTGCTGACCATATCGCCGGAGTGAATAAAAAGCACGAAATTGCGCGCGTCCGCTTCGTTCGCGATCCAGTCGCACATGGCAAGATAATTGCTCCGCATGTCCCTGTTGCCGATCATCGTCTGCGTGTCGCTCGCCCAGACAAAGGTAAAGCGCGGGTCCGGGCTCGGCTCGGGAGAGGGCGTCGGCTCCGGCGTCTGCGTCGGCTCCGGCGTCGGCTTTTCGGTCGGTTCCGGCGTCGGCGACGCGGTCGGCGCCGCTGTTTGGACAGGGATGACGACCTCCGTTGGGGACGTTTCCTGCGGCGGCTGCGCGACAACCTCCGCCCCGGCCGTCGGCACGGGCGTTACGGAGGCAGGACCGGTCCCGCACGCAAGCAATATGATCAAAAGACTGAGGATGAATAATCGTTTCATGTTGTTCTGATCCTTCGCATAGTATAGCGCATACGGATTGAAAATGCAAGCGTCCCGTGACGCTGCGGACAAGACGGAAACGGCGGCGGGAGAGCCGCAACAGACCGAGAATACGGGCGGTTCGCGCGTTTTCGGACGAAAACGGCATGCATAAACGGTATTTTGCACCGGAGGCGGAATCGTCCCTGTTCATCGGGCTTTTTCGACAAACACCGCGTCCATGCGTGAATATTCATTCCCCCGAAAAAGGGTGCATAATCGCATACATTTCCACACCGTCCACACAGTTATCCACAATCCGGGGCAAGGAACATTGGTTTTTTCGGAGTTATCCACCGTTTTTGCGCCTTTGCATATGCGGTATAAGGGGGTTGAATACGCAATGCATAATTCATATTTTCACCTGAAAATAACGGAATAAAGAAAATATCACAAAAAGCAGACGGATAACCGTGTGCATGATGCATGCGGTTATGCGCCGCAGCGATCGCCTTGTATATTCAAAAAACCGGTCGGGACCGCAGAAGATGATCGGAGCAGAGGACGCCCGAAATGCGCCGGACGTCCTCTTTTTCATCTTCCTTTCCCGGCGTAAAACGGCGTCAAAGCGCCGGTCTCCGCCGCGGCGATCAGCAGCAGCGACAGAGCCTCGTTTTTCCATTGATACAGGGTCGACTGCGATACGTGGAACGCAAACGTCAGCGCGACCATGCCCTTTTTGCCATGCTGTTTTCTGCCGCCGTCGATCCCGTAGCACAGCCGGAAGAACCGCTCCCGCTCCGGATCGTTTTGTCCCAGATACCGAAGAACGCCGTCGATCGCACGGACCCACTTCCGGTACTGCTCCGCGCGGCGCGAAGTATCGCACCCTGCGTCCCGGACGCCCTTCAGAAACGCTTTACGCTCCCGATAGTGCGTCGCCTCCCATTCCGCAATCCGCTTCCATTCTTTTACGCACATTTCCGATCTCCTTTCCTGCGGATTATACGAACATATGTTCGCATAAGGACAGTATAGCAGGATTTCGAAAAAAGAAAATACCTTTTATGGGACAGACAAAAATATATGATCCAAAGGGGGATTCTCTGCTTTGCGGGCGTCGTTTTCGATCGGATTGCATTTGAACGGCGGATATGGTATACTGAAAAAAACGCCCCGGAGGAACGCCCATGAAAAAACGGATCTGCATTCTGCTTTTTTCAGCGCTGCTGCTCATGCTCATCCCGCATGCCGCAAGCGCCAACGCGCCCGCGCCGGATCCGTGGGAACTCAAGGTGTATCTTGAAAACGTGCCGGAAGGAACGACCGTCACGGCGTTCTTTCTGCATGAGAACGGTACGATCCGTCAGGGGGAAGCCTACACCTCGGACGGCGCGAAGAACTGGAAGATCGGCGTACGGTTTGCCGAGGACGAGAAGCAGTTTTATCTGACGCTTACGGCGCCGGACGGAACGGAAACGCGGACAAATGAGATCGCGATCGAGCCCTACGGGAGCTATACGCTCGACTGCGAAACGAACGCGCTTACCGCCGGAAAGCCGAAGGGCGCGGATTCCTGCACGGGCAGCGTCGGCGAGGCGTGTTTAAGCTGCGGCGCGTGGCTTCTTCTGTACGCGTTCGCCGGGTTTTTCATGCCGGTCGCCGTCACGTTCCTCGTCGAATGGCTTACGGCGCTGTGCTTCAAGATTCGCCCGGTCAGATACGTCTTTGCGATCAACGCGATTACGAACCCGCTCATGAATCTTCTGCTGCTGATCGCCAACGCGTTCGGCAGGATCAGCTACTGGGTCATCCTCATTGCGCTGGAGATCACGGTCGTATTCATCGAGTACGCGTTCTATAAGAAAAAGTATCCGGACATCAGCCGCCGCCGTCTTCTTTTGTTCACGATCACGGCAAACGTGCTGAGTCTTTTGATCGGCGGACTGCTCGCATACTTCATTCTGTAAATGCGTACGCAACGGTGACGGCCAACAACATGAAACCGACCGCATCTTGAAAAAAAGCCTTGACACATCGGAAATCATCCGCTATAATAACTCTGCTATGGCGGTGTAACTCAGTTGGCCAGAGTAGTCGGTTCATACCCGACCTGTCATCC
>CAMYWS010000025.1 GCA_947302865.1 uncultured Clostridia bacterium | reverse complement strand
TCGATCCCGGATTATCAGATGTCTGCGTTCCAGATGGCGGTCGTGTTCAACGGCATGACCGATCGCGAGACCGCCGACCTGACGATGGCGATGATGCACTCCGGCGAGGTGGTCGATCTTTCCGACTTGCGCGGCGTGAAGGTCGACAAGCATTCTACGGGCGGCGTCGGCGATACAACGACGCTCGTCATCGCGCCGCTTGTCGCGGCATGCGGCGGCACGGTGGCAAAGATGAGCGGACGCGGACTGGGGCATACGGGCGGCACGCTTGACAAGCTCGAATCGATCCCCGGTGTCTGCATCGAGCAGCCGATGGCCCGATTCAAGGAGATCGTGAACGAGATCGGCGTCGCCGTCATCGGACAGACCGGGAACCTTGTTCCCGCCGACAAGAAAATGTACGCCCTGCGCGACGTGACAGCGACGGTCCGCAGTATCCCGCTGATCGCTTCGAGCATCATGTCCAAAAAGCTTGCAGCGGGCACCGATGCGATCGTGCTCGACGTCAAGACCGGCACGGGTGCGTTCATGCAGACTGTCGACGAAGCGGAGAAGCTTGCGCATCTGATGGTCTCCATCGGGAAGCTCGTCGGACGCGAATGCGTCGCGGTTATCACCGATATGAATCAGCCGCTGGGGCTTGCGGTCGGAAACGCGCTGGAAGTGCGCGAAGCGGTGGAACTCCTTTCCGGCAAGATCCCGGCAGGAGATCCGCTGTACGAAGTCTGCATGCTTCTGGGCGTACACATGATGCGCTTGAGCAAGCTCGCCGAAAGCGAAGTCGAAGCTCGCGAAAAACTCGAATCAGCGCTGCATTCCGGCGCGGGGCTTGCGAAACTCAGAGAAATGATCGCGGCGGAAGGCGGCGACGCATCGTATATCGGTCTCGACCGGATCGACGAGCTCTGCAGGGTCAGAACGATCCTGAACGTGTATCCGAAGCGCGCGGGCTATATTTCCTCCATGAACGCGGAACGGATCGGTACCGCAGCGCAGATCCTCGGCGCAGGACGTGCCACAAAGGAGGAGAGCATCGACCCGGCGGTCGGTCTCGTCATGAAGAAACGCCTCGGCGATTTCATCCGCGCGGACGAACCGCTGTGCGTGATGTATGTCAACGACGAGAGCAAAGTCAACGCCGCGCTCGAAATGTTCCACAGCGCGTTCACGTACTCCGACGCAAAACCGGAATACCGGCCGATGGTCTACGACGTCGTTCGCGCCTGATACGACACAATAACCGAATAGGACGACTTTTGCGGCGCACCCGGGCACGGGCGTGCCGCTTCGGGAAAGGGGAGCAATGGACCGACTGCTTTTGGCGATCGACGGAAACAGCCTGTTGTTTCAGGCATATCATGCTTTTTTCAAAGCGAATCTGACCACGCGCGACGGGTTTCCGACCGGCGCGCTGAAGGGCTTTTTCACAAAGCTTCTGGAGCTTTTAAAGCAGGAGCCCTCGCACGTTCTCGTCGCGTTCGACGTACATCAGCCGACGTTCCGTCATGAACGCTACGCGGATTACAAGCTCGGCCGAAAACCGGCGGACGAGGACCTGAAAAAACAGATGCCGGTCGTTCGCGAGATTCTGAAAAGCATGGGCATCGCGGTCATCGAATGTCCGCGGTATGAAGGCGACGATATCCTCGGCACCTTTGCGCGACGCGCGGAAGCCGAAGGGATGGATACGCTGATCGCGACCGGAGACCGCGATTCGTTCCAGCTCATCACCGAACGAACGAAAGTGTTTTACACAAAGGACAATTCGATCGTCGACGCTGCGGTCCTGCAGGAAAAATACGGGCTGACGCCGGACCGCATGCGCGATCTCAAGGCACTGATGGGAGACAGCTCCGACCATATCCCGGGCGTTTCGGGCGTCGGGGAGAAGACCGCATTGAAGCTGCTTTCCGAATACGGCGATCTGGAAGGCGTACTGCTGCACGCATCGGAAGTCAAGGGCAAACTCGGCGAACGCCTCGTAAGCGAAGCCGAAAACGCGCGTTTTTCCTATTGGCTCGGCACGATCGCAACCGACGCGCCGGTCAGCGAAACGCTCGACGACTGTGTGTTTTCGTTTGAAAAGACCGGCGGCGCAAAACAGCGCCTGTACGATCTGGAACTGAACAGCATCGCGGATCGACTGCCCGGCGGTGAAGCGCCGAAACAGGATGACGCGATCCCTGCGGTCGAAACTGTTGCGATCACCGACGCAGAGGGAATGCAGAAAGCGCTCGAAGCGCTTGTTTCCTGCGAGGCGGTAGCAGTGACGGCGTTTCCGTCGCTTGCGTTCGCCGGGTCCGAAAACTCAGCGTACGTGCTGACGGCGGGCGAAACGCTGTTCGACGCATGCATGGACGAGGATGAGGCATATCGCATGCTCGGCGCGTTTATCCGTACGCACAAAAAACCGATGCTCGCGTTCGATGCTAAGACGGTCTTTCATCGCTGCGGTTTCGACGCCGACGCGCTGCCGACGTTGCTGTTCGACGCGATGCTTTCGGACTACCTGCTGCAGAGCAACCGCCCCGTCGAAAGTTACGAAACGCTTTGCCGCGCGTGGCTGAAAACCGAAAAAGCAAGCCCCGCTTACTTGTTCGCGCTGTACCCGCGCATGTCCCGCGCGATTGCGGAAAACGGTCTGGAGACGCTTGAACGCGATATGGAGCTTCCGCTTCTTTCGGTGCTGTACGGCATGGAAAGGATCGGGTTTATGACTGACGAGACCGTTCTGCACGCGCTGCACGCCCGTTTTTCGAAGACGGCGTCGATGCTGGAAGCCCAGATCTATGAGCAGGCGGGCGAACGGTTCAACATCCTTTCGACCAAACAGCTCGGCAGGATCCTGTTTGAAAAGCTCGGACTGCCGTCCGGGAAAAAGACCAAGACCGGGTTTTCGACGGACGCGGATACACTGGAAGCGATTGCGCCGCTGCATCCGATCGTGAACGACATCCTGCAGTATCGGTTTCTGATGAAGATTGACAGCACGTTCGTAGAGGGCTTGCTGAAACAACGCGACGCAAACGGACGCATCCATTCGCGGTTCATGCAGTGCGTGACGGCGACGGGACGCATTTCCAGTACGGAGCCGAATCTCCAGAACATCCCGGTCCGCACGCCGGAGGGAAGGGAGATCCGCAAGGCGTTCATACCGAGCGAGGGGAACGTTCTCGTCGGCGCGGACTATTCGCAGATCGAGCTTCGGCTGCTTGCGCACATCAGCGGCGATGAGGGCTTTATTGCCGCGTTCAACAGCGGGGAAGATATCCATGCGCGTACCGCGGCCGAAGTCTTTCACGTTCCTCTTGCCTCCGTTACGGGCGAACAGCGCAGTGCGGCGAAAGCGGTCAATTTCGGCATCGTCTACGGAATCTCCGATTTCGGACTTGCGAGGAATCTGGGCATTCCCGTTCCGACGGCCGCGGGCTACATCCGCCGCTACTTCGAACGCTATCCGAAGGTGCAGGCATATCTTAAGGAGAGCGTAGCCCGCGCAAAGGAGCGCGGCTATGCGGAAACGCTGTTCGAACGCAGACGCCCGCTGCCGGAGCTTTCCGCAAGCAACTACAACGTCCGGCAGTTCGGCGAGCGCGTTGCGATGAACATGCCGATCCAGGGCACGGCGGCGGATATCATCAAGATTGCGATGGTACACGTTGACCGCGCGCTGAAAGAGGGCGGATTCAAGGCGCGTCTCGTGCTGCAGATCCACGACGAGCTGATCGTTGACTGCCCGCGCAGCGAAGCAGACGACGTGATGAAGCTGATGCAGGAAGCCATGGAGAACGTCGCGTCGCTGACGGTGCGGCTCGTAGCCGAAGCAAAATGCGGAGAAAGCTGGTACGAAACGAAATGACGCGGATCATTGGCATCACGGGAGGCATCGGCTCCGGGAAAAGCACGCTTGCGCTCTGTTTTTCCGCGCACAACATACCGGTGATCGATGCGGACGAGATCTCGCGGTTTGCGCTTACGCCCGCGTCCGAATGCTTTCCGGACGTGGTCGCGCTGTTCGGGAACGAATCGATGAAACCGGATGGGACGCCGGATCGCACGTATATCGCGTCGAAGGTCTTTTCGGACGAAAGAGCGAGGAGAGCTTTGAACGCGATCGTGCATCCTTTCGTCATACGCGAGATGATCCGCCGGACCGGATCATGTGATACGCCGATCGCGGTGTGGGACGTCCCGCTGCTGTTTGAAAGCGGCGCGGACGCGTTCTGCGCCTGTACGGTTGCGGTCCTGTGCGACGAGGAGATCCGCATTGCACGCACCGCGCGGCGTGACGGCTCGGATGAAGAATCGATCCGCGCGCGTATCCGGGCGCAGATCTCGGACGAAACGCGCGAAAAGTTCGCGACCTATACGATCCGGAACGAGGGAACGATCGCCGATTTCCGCAGGGAAGCGGACGCGCTGATCCAACAGATACGGGAGGAACTGCAATGAGCGAACCTGTTGCGGAAGATCCGCGCATGAGCAAAAAACAAAAGACCACGCTGATCGTTCTCGCCATGGTCATGGCGTGCCTGATCCTGACTTCGGTGATCGTGTTCTGGGTATTGCCCCGGATCATGCGCTCGAGATTTCAGCTGAAATACGTCGACCTGATTCAGAAATACAGCACGGAATACGATCTGGAACCGTCTTTCGTCGCCGGCGTCATCTGCGTTGAGAGCAGATTCCGCGAGGATGCAGTCAGCCGGGTAGGCGCAAGAGGACTGATGCAGATCATGCCCGCTACGGGCGAGGAGATCGCCGGCGAGCTCGGCGTACAGTTTCATGAGGAGGACCTGTTCGACCCGGAGACGTCGATCCGGTTCGGATGCTATTATCTCCGGCAGCAGATGGACCGGTTCGATCAGAATCCCGCCGTCGCGCTTGCGGCGTACAACGCCGGACCGAACAAGGCGGCGCTCTGGCTTTCCGAATACGGACTTGACAGCAGGGGACGTATCGCGTATATTCCCTATGAAGAAACAAAAAACTACGTAAACCGCGTGCTGCAGGCGCAGGAGAACTATGAAAACCTGTACCCGGATCAGCTCGCGATCAAAACGGAGGATTAAATGCTGATTTTTTGGGTCGCTTTCGCCGTACTGGCATTGGATCAGATATCGAAATACTGGATCGTATCGTCGCACGTCGTCGGCACGCTCGGTTATGACGGATCGCTGTATGACATCTACGCGCTGCGTACGTTTCTGTCGCAGAGCGCGATCGCGCAAAGGAACGCGATCCCGCAGGACGGCAAGTTCATCGTTCTGAGCTTCACGCCGAACGACGCTGCGCTGTGGGGTCTCGGAAGCGGGAATCCGTGGGCGTCCCGGCTGCTGCTTGCGCTTACGGCCGTATTCATTTTTTTACTGCTGTTCTTCTCGATCCGTTCTGGAAAGAAAATGACGAAGCTGTCGCGCGTGATCGCCGGGCTTCTCATCGGCGGCTCGATCGGCAATCTGTATGACCGGATCGCGTTCGGCTATGTCCGGGATATGATCTGCACGAAATTCATTGATTTTCCGATCTTCAACATTGCCGATTCCGCGATCTGCATCGCCATTGCGCTGCTTGTGTTCGAAGCGTTCTTCAAAAAGTTCGGCGTCTTTGAGTGCTTTGAAGACGAATACCGGTTTTTATTCCGTCTGCCGACGAGGGAGGAAGCTGCAAAAGCGGCAAAGGAACGCAAAAAAAACAAACTCTCACGTTTTGAAGAACGGATCCCCGAGGACGAGGAAGAGGATGAACCGGAGGAATCGCATGACGACGGAAACGATTCTGCTGATCGCGGAGACGGAAGCGCCGCGGATTGACGCATATTTGGCGACAAATACCGAATTCAGCAGATCAAAACTGCAAAAACTGATCAAAGAAGGTGCGGTCGAGCAGAACGGCAAACCGTGCAAGGCAAACAGCGAAGTCAAAACCGGCGACGCGATCCGTATTCATGTCCCCGAGGAG
This sequence comes from uncultured Clostridia bacterium, assembly GCA_947302865.1. The sequence continues at coordinate 4,485 of CAMYWS010000025.1, read as the reverse complement.
AGCGGCGATCTGCTTCCCGAGCCGGAGAGCATCCCGCTCGACGTCGTCTATGAGGACGCGGACCTTGCGGTGATCAACAAACCGAAGGGTATGGTCGTGCATCCCGCACCGGGAAATCCTTCCGGCACGCTCGTCAATGCGCTTTTGTACCGGTTCCGCTCGCTTTCCGAAACAGGCGGCGAAACCAGACCCGGGATCGTGCACCGCATCGATCGCCTTACGAGCGGCCTTCTGGTCGTCGCAAAGAACGACGCCGCGCACGAAGCGCTCGCGAAACAATTCGCGCTGCATACCGCGCATCGGGAATACCTGTGCATCGTCCACGGCAACCTGAAAGAGGACAGCGGCACCGTCGACGCGCCGATCGGACGGCATAAGACGGACCGCAAACGCATGGCCGTTACGGAAGACGGGAGGCGCGCAGTCACGCATTGGCGCGTGCTCGAGCGCTTCGGAACGGAAACGCTTCTGGACGTAGCGTTGGAAACCGGCCGAACGCATCAGATTCGTGTACATATGGCGTATATCAAGCATCCGATCGTCGGAGACGAGGTATACGGCTCCGCAGCGCCGAAGCTGGGACTGTGCGGACAGGCGCTGCACGGATATCGGCTGACATTCACGCATCCCCGTACCGGGGAGGAAATGACGTTTACCGCGCCGCTTCCGGACGATTTCATGACTGCGCTGAAACGTCTCGGCGGGACTGCTCCGAAACTATAATTGCCAAAAAGTGTAACATTTTGAATGGCTGAAATATCTTATCATCGGACGAAGCCGACATATTAAGGAAAGATCCGAAGAACTACGTATACTGTAAAGGAGAAACGAAACATGAGCAAAACGAAACGAATCATCGCATTACTGCTTGCGGCGATCGTGCTGTTCGGGTGTATCGGATGCAGCACGATCGGATACAGATTGATGCGGTGCGGGTCCCTGATCCAAAACTGCGGACCGCGGACGACGACCGAAGTTGAACCTACGGCGGCGGTACAGGCGACTGAAAAGCCGACGGAAAAGCCGGCGGACAATCCGACGGAAAAGCCGACGGAAAAACCGACCGTGGAACCGGTCCAACAGACGCCGGAACAGACCGCTGCGGAAGCAGCGTTTCTGGCGCTGGACGAGGAGCTGTTCCTCGACGCCGCTACGTCGGATATCACATCGCTGGACCAGTGGTGCGAGGATCCCGCAGGCTTCGGCATCGACGAATCGACCGTTCCCGTTACGCTCGGCGAGTTTACCGAGGAAGCAAACAACGAATGGGTCGAAAAATGCATTGCGTGGCGTGAAAAGCTGAACGCGATCGACCGTGCGCAGCTTTCCGATCAGCTGCAGTTTGCGTACGATACCTATTGCCGCTATTTCGATATGGAGATCGAATCCAAGGACTGGTTCTATAATTACGAGCCGCTCGACGAATATGTCGGTCTTCATATGAACATGCCGCTGTTCTTCGGACTCTATGCGTTTAAGGACGAAAAAGACATCGAAAACTATCTGACATTGATGGCGGATATGCCGCGCTACTACGGTCAGGTACTGGCGTTTGAGCAGGAACGCGCAAACCGCGGGTTCTTTATGACCGAAGAAATGCTTGACGTCATTCTCGGCGATCTTAAGACGGTTGCGGACAGTGGGGAAACGAGCTACCTGCACGGCACGTTCAAAGAAGCGATGGAAAAGCTCGATTTTCTGACGGACGCGCAGCGCGAAGCGTATATCGCGAAAAATGATGAACTTGTAAAGACCGCATGGGTCGACGCGTACAAGCTGCTCCACGACGGGCTGGAGAAGCTTCGTCCGAAGTGCCGTTCCCGCATCGGCGCATACGAGCAGGGCGGCGCGGCGTACGAGTATTACTGCTGGAAGATCAAGGCGGAATCGTCCAACAACCGCACGGTGGAGGAGGAGCTTGCGTTTCTCGAAAAATGCAATTCGACGATCTATATGATTTTCCTGACGTCCGCAATGAACTGCTACAACGATCTGATCGCCGGCAAGGCCATCACAGCCGGTTCTCTTCAGGCCGATGAAGCGTATCTGAAGACGCTGATGCCTAAGATCGTCCCGCCGATGCCGGAGGTAGAAGTAACGTACACCGAAGTCCCTGCAGAGCTGCAGGACAGCTTTTCACCGGCCGCTTACATGACGCCTTCGCTTGACGGATACCACCACAATATCATCCTTACAAACCCGAAGGATCAGGAGCATTACAGCATGTCCACGCTCGCGCACGAGGGCTTCCCCGGGCATATGTATCAGTTCACGTATCAATACGATCTCGGAACGATCCCGAAGTATCAGCTGATGATCGAGAACAACGGCTATGCCGAATCATGGTCTACCAACGCGGAATGGAACATTGCGAAGATCAACGAAAAATACGGCACGGATCTTTCGATCGCAACGTTTTTGAATGAATACTTCGGCAACATTCTCGTGACGATCGTTTCACTGAAGGTCAACGGACAGGGCGCATCGGTCGAGAATGTAGAAGAGTACCTCAGCCAGTGGGGACTCGAAGATTACGCAGAGGACTTTTATGACTACGCGATCGACATGCCGATCTACTTCTTCAAGTATACGGGCGGCTTCTGCGAACTGTTTGATCTCACAAACCGCTGCAATCAGGGCGATCTTGTGGAATTCTTCACAGAGTATCTGCATTGGGGTCCCGGTTATTTCGATTTGCTGAACGAACGCATGAATGCTTGGGCAAACGCACAATAAAAGCTTGACATTCGCAAAAAATGTGGTAAACTGCATAAAAAGACAATGATAAAGAGGAGTATGCGCTTTGCCCGTCAGAGATCCGTTCCACGGCTGAAAGAACGGTCGGCAACAAAACGCAGAAGGTCGCTTTTGAGTCGATGCGGAGAATTGGGAGTAACCGCATCCGGTCAGACCCCGTTACCGGTCAAGAGAGAAACAGATTGTTCTGTTTAACAAAGGTGGTACCGCGAACGCCCACTTCGTCCTTTGGCGAGGTGGGCGTATCTATTTTTGAAGGAGATCGTACAATGAATCCCGAAATGCCGAAGACCTACGACCCCGCAAGCGTGGAGCATGCGTGGTACGAGAAATGGGAGAGGAACGGCTATTTTCATGCCGTGCCGAATCCCGAAAAACAACCGTTCACGATCGTGATCCCGCCGCCCAACATCACGGGCAAGCTGCATATGGGACACGCGTTGGACAATACGCTGCAGGATACGATCATCCGTTATAAACGGATGTGCGGCTTTGAGACGCTCTGGCTTCCCGGCACGGACCACGCGTCGATCGCGACGGAGGTCAAGATCGTCGAAGCACTCGCAAACGAAGGTGTAACGAAAAAAGACATCGGACGCGACGCATTCCTGAAGCGTGCATGGGAATGGCGCGCCGAATACGGCGGAACGATCGTAAAGCAGCTCCGCAAGATGGGGTCGTCCTGCGATTGGGAGCGCGAACGCTTTACCATGGATGACGGCTGCAACCGCGCCGTGGTACGCGTATTCAAAAATCTCTACGATAAAGGTCTGATCTATCGCGGCAACCGTATCATCAACTGGTGCCCGGAGTGCAAGACCGCGCTGTCCGACGCTGAGGTCGAATACGAAAGTCAGGACAGCCATCTCTGGCACGTTCGCTACGACGCGCCGGACAAGTCCTATTCGATCACGGTCGCGACGACCCGTCCGGAAACCATGCTCGGCGATACCGCGATCGCGGTGCATCCGGAGGACCCGCGCTATCAGGACATCATCGGCAAGACCGTCATTCTGCCGATCGTGAACCGCGAGATTCCGATCGTCGGCGACGAGTACTGCGAGATGGAATTCGGTACCGGCGCGGTAAAGATCACGCCGGCGCACGATCCGAACGACTTTGAGGTCGGCAAACGCCACAATCTCCCCGTGCTGCGCGTGTTCACAGACGACGGACATGTCAATGAGGAAGGCGGCAAATACTGCGGACAGGATCGCTTTGAATGCCGCAGGAATATCGTAAAGGACCTCGAGGAAAGCGGAAATCTCGTCAAGATCGAGGATTATACGCACAACGTCGGCACCTGCTACCGCTGCCATACGACGATCGAGACGATCGTCTCGAAGCAATGGTTCGTGGACATGAAACCGCTTGCCGGTCCCGCGATCGACATGGTGCGCTCCGGCAAGGTGAAGTTCGTGCCCGAACGGTTTGACAAGAACTTCTATCACTGGATGGAAAACATCCGCGACTGGTGCATTTCGCGTCAGCTCTGGTGGGGACACCGTATCCCGGTGTATTACTGCGACGACTGCGGAGGCACGTTCTGCGAAGAGACCGAACCGGAAAAGTGTCCGGTGTGCGGCGGCAGGCTCCGTCAGGATGAAGACGTGCTCGATACGTGGTTCTCGTCCGGTCTGTGGCCGTTCTCGACGCTCGGCTGGCCGGAAGATACGGAGGAGCTCAAGTACTTCTATCCGACCGATACGCTCGTGACGGGCTACGACA
>CAMYWS010000024.1 GCA_947302865.1 uncultured Clostridia bacterium | reverse complement strand
TCCATGATTTGTATCTGCTCTTTTCATCAGAAATCATTTTCTTCTCTTCCTTCTCTTCCCTACACAAAAGGACAACCGTCTCGACATGTTGCGTGTGCGGGAACATGTCGATCGGTTGGACATGGCGTATATCATAACCGTATGTCGAGAGGATCTTTGCGTCACGCGCAAGCGTCGCGGGGTTACAGGAAACGTAAACAACGCGGCTGACGCCGCTTTCCGCGATGGCGGACAGCACGGATTGTTCGCATCCCTTCCGCGGCGGGTCGATAATGATCGCATCAGGGCGCATACCGTCCTTAACAAGCTTCGGCAAAACATCTTCCGCAAGTCCGCAGATAAACTCCGTATTGCCGATTCCGTTCATTTGCGCGTTCTTTCCTGCATCCTCGATCGCTTCCGGTACGCATTCGATTCCGATCACCTTCCCCGCATGCCTTGCGATCGCAAGCGAGATCGTTCCGATGCCGCAGTATACGTCGGTTACGGTTTCGTTCGGTTTCGGATCGAGAAACCGGAGCGCCGTTTCATAAAGCGCTTTCGTCTGGATCGGATTGACCTGCAGAAAGCTCTGCGGGCTGACGCCGAACAGAAGCGCATTCTGCTTCTCTGTTAACTGCGGTTTGCCTTTCAAAAGCGTAAACTGTTTTCCGAAGATCACGTTGGTGTTCGCATCGTTGCGGTTATGATACAACGATTCAACGTCGAGCATTCGCAGCAGCGATTCTTTTGCGGGAAGTTCGCCTTTCGTAACAACGACGACCATACGCTCTCCGGCGGACGTGACACGGACAACGCAGGCGCGAAGACAACCCTTACCCGTCTGCTCGTTATAGATGCGAACATGGCTGCGATTCGCCCATTCCGTAACCGTACGCGCAAGCGCGGTGATGCGCGCGTCCTCGATCGGACAGTCAAAGAGCGGGATCAACCGGTGACTGCGCTCCGCATAGAATCCGAAAGCAGCCGTTCCCTCCGCGAGGCCGATCGGAAAACTGCCCTTGTTGCGGTAGCGCCACGGGTCGTCCATACCGATCGTGTCCTGTACTTCGATATCGGTAAAACCGCCGAGCCGTTCGAGACAGTCCCGAACGGTCTGCGTTTTTGTTTTGAGCTGTTCCGCATAGTCCATATGCATCAGCGCGCAGCCGCCGCACTTTTCGTATGCTTCACACCGGGGCGTGACACGATGCTCGGAAGGTTTCAAAATCTCAACGATTTTTGCGATACAGAACCTTTTTTCTGTTTTGATGACGTGTGCGCGGACCGTTTCGCCGGGCAGTGCAAACGGAACAAAAAACGCGACGCCTTCGCATCTGCCGACGCCCTGTCCTTCGCTCGTTACGCCCGTGATATCGAGCGTAAGCTCCTGATTCTTCTGAAAAGGATTTGTCTGCTTCATTTCAATACGACATTCTCCTCGCCGAACTCGGCTTTCAGCGCGCGGATGAGCGACTCGCTCGGATTCACGTACCAATCCTTCGGCGCGCCTTTCGCGATCCGTTTCGCCGTATCATACAGTACGACGGACGTGTTTCCGGGGAACGAATGCGTGATCGCGCGAATGCGTTTCTGCTGCTCGCCGTCGATGTACGGAAGACGGATATACAGCGTCTGCATGGCGTCTTTCAATGACGTCAACGTATCGACGAGGATCGAGTTTGCGCGATCCTCACGGATCGTAATGCGTCCTGTGATCTCAACGATATTTTCGTCAAAGAACTGTGCGGAGCACGTCTGCAGCGTTTTCGGGAACAGCATAAGCTCGACGGTACCGGAATGTCCTTCCAGTACGCCGAGACCGATGAGTCCGCTTCCGCTTTTGGTCGGGCGCTGCTTACAGCTGCTGAGCATCCCGCCGACGGTGACCGGCATTTCGTCCAGGATCTCTCCTGTTCCGTCCGCTTCCGAAAGCTGCTGTACGGTGTAAGGTAGACGCTCCAGAGCAGCGGCAAACGAATCCAGCGGATGACCGGACAGATACAGGCCGGTCGCTTCGCGTTCCTTGGCGAGCAGCGCGGCGTGCGGAAGCTCGGGGAGCTTCGGGATCGAAAGCGTCGTCTGTTCAATCATTTCGCTGCCGATGTCGAGATCAAACAGGGAAAGCTGACCGGTTTCGCGTGTTTTTTGCGCGCGCTGCGCGGCGTCAAGCGCCTGCGCATAGACCGACAGCAGACTGTTCCGGGTATATCCCATGCTGTCGAAACACCCGGCGGCAATCAGACCTTCGAGCATACGCTTGTTTAGCCCGTGCGTACGGTTGACGAAATCTTCGAAGCTCTTGAACGGACCTTTTTCCTTTCGGTCCTGCACGACGTCGCGCATGACGTTTTCCGATACGTTTCGGACGGACGACAGACCGAAGCGGATCGCGTTGTCTTCGACGTTGAACAAAGCAAGTGAACGGTTCACGTCAGGCGGAAGGATCCTGATCCCGAGTCTTCGCGCATCATACACGTATGCGGCGACGCTGTCCGTGTTCTGCCGGTATCCGTTAATGGTCGCCGCAAACAATTCAGTCGGATAATAGCGTTTGAGATACGCCGTGCGATACGCGACGACCGCGTAGCAGGCTGCGTGCGCCTTGTTGAACGCATAGGACGCAAAGTCCATCATCTCATCAAAAATATGGTTGGCAACGTCCTCGGGTACGCCGCGCTTGATCGCGCCGTCGACGCCGTCCGTGCCGTACACAAAGAATGTGCGTTCCTTTGCCATGACGTCATGTTTTTTCTTGGACATGGCGCGTCGGACAAGATCGCTTCGACCGTAGCTGTATCCCGCAAGCGAGCGCACGATCTCCATGACCTGTTCCTGATAGACCATGCAGCCGTACGTGTTCTTGAGAATCGGCTCCATCAGCGGATGCGCGTATTCGATATTTCCCTCGTGCTTGCCGCGGATATAGCGCGGGATCTGCTCCATCGGACCCGGCCGGTACAGGGAAATACCCGCGATCAGGTCTTCAAAGCAATCGGGTCGTAGCTGCATCATGAACTGACGCATGCCGCCGGATTCAAGCTGGAACACGGCGTCCGTATCGCCGGACGCGATCATCTCCCAGACGCCGGGATCATCGAAATCGTTCTTCGAAAAATCGGGGACCTGCTTTCCCTCCTGCCGGATGAAATCGAGTGCGTCTCGGATGATCGTGAGCGTACGCAGCCCCAGAAAGTCCATCTTGAGAAGACCGAGCTCTTCAAGCGTCGTCATCGGGAACTGCGTCGTAAGCGCGCCTTCGTTGCTGGTCAGCGGGACGACCGTGTTCAGCGGTACGCCGGAGATCACGACGCCAGCCGCATGCGTCGAGCTGTGGCGCGGAAGACCTTCGAGTTTCATGGACAGGTCGAGCACACGCCGCATGGTTTCGTCGCTCTCATACAGCGTTTTCAGTTCTGCGTTCATCTGGATCGCGTCGGAAAGCGTGATCTTTAATACGTTCGGGATGAGTTTCGCAAGCTTGTCCGCGTCGGCATACGGAACGCGCAGCACGCGCGCAACGTCGCGCACGACCGCTTTTGCTGCCATTGTGCCGAACGTTATGATCTGTGCGACGTGTCCCTCGCCGTACTTTTCTCCGACGTAATCGATAACTTCCTGTCTGCGCTCATAGCAGAAATCCACGTCGAAATCGGGCATGGAAACACGTTCCGGATTGAGGAACCGCTCGAAAAGCAGATTGTATTTCAGCGGGTCGACGTCCGTGATATCGAGGAAGTACGCTGCAAGCGACGCCGCGCCGCTGCCTCTTCCGGGACCTACCATGATGCCGTGCGTTTTCGCGTAATGGATAAAGTCCCATACGATGAGATAGTAGTCGACAAACCCCATCTTTTCTATAACGGACAGCTCATATTCGAGACGTTCACGCGCTTCCTTCCCGCCGTCCGGCATCTTGCGCTGCATGCCTTCGTCGCAGAGCTTTCGGAGGAACTTATCGTTGTCCATGCCGTCCGGCGCGGTGAAATGCGGCAGTCTGCGAACGCCGAACTTGATCTCGATATTGCATTTTCCGGCGATCTCATTGGTGTTGTCGAGCGCGTCGGTATCATTCGGCAGCGCTGCCGCCATCTCGTCATAGGATTTCAGATAGAATTCGTCTGTTTCCATGCGCATGCGGTCGGTCTCGTCGACAAACCGCTGCGTCTGGATGCACAGAAGAACGTCCTGCGCGTCAGCGTCGTCTTTTTTGACGTAATGGATGTCGTTTGTTGCGACCGTCTTGATCCCGAGCGTCCTTGCAAGCGTACGCAGCTTCGGCAGGACTTCAGCCTGTTCGGGAATGCCGTGGTTCTGCAGTTCGATATAGAAATCCTCGCCGAATGTTTCTTTGAGCATCCCGGCGATTTCGTATGCGCGCGCGTCCTGTCCGCGCAAAAGCGACTGCGGGATGTCGCCCGCAAGACACGCGGAAAGACAGATCAGCCCTTCATGGTGCTTTCGGAGAAGATCGTAGTCGATACGCGGTTTGTAATAGAATCCGTGAATGAATGCTTCGGAGGAAAGCAGCATCAGGTTCTGATAACCGGTTTGATTCTTTGCAAGCAGGATGAGATGCGCCGAATCCCTGTCCTTTGTATCCTGCGCGTCATATCTTCCCTTCGCAACATAAGTTTCCATACCGAGGATCGGCTTGACGCCTTCCGCAATGCACGCACGATAAAAGTCGATCACACCGTACATTACGCCGTGGTCGGTGATCGCGATGGCGGTCTGTCCGAGCTCCTTCGCGCGTTTCACAAGTTCCGGAATGCGCGAAGCGCCGTCCAGCAGGCTGTATTGGGTATGTACATGCAGATGTACGAACGGTTTCATGCCGCCTCCGAGAATTGCTGTTTGAAATATTATAGCACAGCAAACAACAGTTGCGCAATAAAAATAAGAACGGCTTGCGCCGTTCATAGATGCGGTTCAGTTCAGAAGTTCCGAAACGAGATCTTCCATGGAATAAAGCCCGTTCTCTTTTGTGAGCAGAAACTGTGCGGCGCGGAGCGCGCCTGCCGCAAAGACCTGCTTGGAATACGCCTCGTGCCGAACGGAGATCTCCTCATCCTTGCCGAGGAAACGCACTTCGTGCTGTCCGACGATCGTGCCTCCGCGAATGCTGTGGAAGCCGATTTCGCCTTTTTCACGGCGGCGGTCCTTTTCACTGCGTCCGTATACGTACGCGTGGTCCGTTCCGTCGGCGTCGCGGACGGCTTCGGCGAGCATCAGCGCCGTACCGCTCGGCGCGTCTTTCTTGCGGTTGTGATGGGTTTCGACAATCTCGATATCGAACGCGTCGCCGAGCGTTTGTCTCGCCTGTCTGATCAGTACGCGCATGAGATTGATGCCGAGCGACATATTGCCGGAACGGAATATCGGGATCTCCCCGCTTGCCGCGTCGATCTTCCCGATCAGCGTGTCCGGAAGTGCTGTCGTGCAGATCACAGCGGGGATATGTCTTTCGAGGCAGAACACAAGAAGCTTTTCGGTCGCTGCAGGCACCGAAAAATCGATCGCAACGTCGACCGAAACGTTCACGTCATCCGGAGAAGCAAAAACCGGGAACGGCAGCGATTTTAAGCAGAACGGATCGACGCCGCATGCGACCGCAAATCCGTGATCCGAATCCGCGATCGTGTTCAGCAGTGCGTTTCCCATCTGTCCGCCGATTCCGTTGATCAGTAGCTGTTTCATAAGACTGTTCTCACAGCATGCCGTATTCACGCAGCGTGTTTTCCATCAGCTCGTAATGTTCAAGCGACGGCTGTACAAGCGGCAGACGGACTTCCGGATCGCAGAGTTTCAAAAGGCCCATCATCGTCTTGATCGGGATCGGATTGACCTCGCAGAACGCCGCCTGCTGCAGCGGAAGAAGCGCAAGCTGCAGCCGCCTTGCTTCCTCCACGTCGCCGTCGGCATACGCCTTGCACATCATGTGCATCGCTTCCGGGTGAATGTTGGCGATCGTCGAAATGACGCCCTTGCCGCCGACGGACAGGATCGGCACGACCTGATCGTCGTTGCCGGAATAAATATCGCATTCCGGGCATATCGCCGCAAGCTGCGTGATTTGACTGATGTCGCCGCTCGCTTCCTTGATGCCGACGATGTTTTCACAGGAACGAACGAGCTTTTTGACCGTTTCCGGTTTGATGTTGAGCCCGGTCCGTGACGGTACATTGTACAGAATGATGGGAAGCCGCACCTGCTCCGCAATCGAACTGTAATGCGCGAGCAATCCTTCCTGCGTGGTCTTGTTATAGAAAGGCGTGACGATCAGAAGACCGTCCGCGCCGACCGCTTCCGCAAAGCGGCTCTTCTGGATCGCGTCTTCCGTATTGTTGCTGCCCGTACCGACGATGACCGGAATACGGTTTGATACGCGTTCCACGACGAAGCGGATGACTTCCTCCCGTTCGTCCTGCATCAGCGTCGCGGCTTCACCCGTCGTACCGAGCGCGACGATCGCATCCGTACCGGAAGCGATCTGCAGTTCAATGAGCCGTGTCAATGCCGTATAATCGACCGCGCCGTTTTTGAAAGGCGTGATCAGCGCGACTGCGGATCCCGTAAAAATGCTCATTTGTTTTCCCCCTTTATCAAAAGCTCCATGATCTGTACCGCATTCAGAGCGGCTCCCTTGCGGATGTTGTCCGCTACGCACCAGAAATTCAGTCCATTGTCGACCGATGTGTCGCGGCGTATCCGTCCTACGTACACAGGATCGGTACCGGCCGCTTCGATCGGCATCGGATAAATGTTGTTATTCGGGTCGTCGCGGACAACAATCCCTTCTGCCTGCGTAAGCAAACGAAATACCTCGTCAAGTTCAAACGGATATTCGAATTCGACGTTGATGCTCTCGCTGTGCCCGTGATAGACGGGAACGCGCACGCACGTTGCAGAAACGCGAAGATCGGGACGAGACAGGATCTTTCTCGTTTCGTCGATCATCTTCTGCTCTTCCTTGGTGTTTCCGTTCTCCAGAAACACGTCGATGTGCGGAATGCAGTTATTTGCGATCGGATGCGGGAACTTTTTCGGAAGCGCGCCGCATAGCCCGTCCTCGAGATCCTGATACCCCTTCTGCCCGGCGCCGGAAACCGCCTGATACGTCGAATATACGATCCGGCGGATATGAAACGCGTCGTCGAGCACTTTGAGCGGCACGACCGCCTGAATGGTCGAGCAGTTCGGATTGGAAACGATCCCCTTCGGAATTCTTTCAAGCGCCTCCGGATTGACCTCCGGCACGACGAGCGGCACGTCGGGGTCCATGCGCCATTGACTGGAATTGTCAATCACGATCGCACCGGACGCGGCTGCAAGCGGCGCAAACTTTGCGCTGATCGCGCCGCCCGCGGAAAACAGCGCGTATTGAAATCCTTTTCCTGCAAAACTGTCCTCAGTCAGTTCGGACACGACGTGGTCGACGCCGAAAAACGGAAGCGCCGTGCCTGCGCTGCGTTCGGACGCGAACAGCTCGTAGTCCGCTTCTATGCCGCGTTCCTCAAGGACTTTAAGAAACATTCTTCCGACCATTCCGGTCGCACCGACGACGGCGATCCTGCGTTTCTGCATACGGAACGCTCCTCTCCTGATAATCTTTGGATAGTATATCATTCTGCGGATCGGTTGTCAATTCGGAAGCCAGTCCGAAGAGGCGATCGATCCGGAAGAAAAACAAAACGCGATGCTTTCCGCTAAATACGGCATGGCCGCTTTCGCCTGTGACAGCGTATTCTCGTTGTGTCCCGCTTCCACGAGGATGCAGTTCGGTGCAACATGCTGATTATAACGCCCCGTTTTGATGCGTACCGGACGGCAGAGTTTCTCGTCTATTGTATTCAGGTATTCTGTAATTCGCTCTGCAAATCGAATGTTGGAATCATAATACGGCTTATCCGTGTATTTTTCGCCTCTCCCGACAACAAACATCAATCGTGCGGTTTCAACACCGTTGATCGTCAGATAATCACACGGCGCGTTTTCCGTGGACGTATACGCGTCCCGATGCAAATCAATAAACAGTACAACGGAAGGGTATTCTTTGTGATATTTCTCCATTGTGACAAGACTTCTGTCATAAGCTGTCGCGAGTTTCGGCGGTTCGTGATCGGTCGTATCATGTATTACGGAGAATCCATAATCCTTTTCGAGTATTTCTTTGAGCGTTTCCCCTACTGCCACAACGTTTTTCGTATTGTCACTTGTACGCCATTTGCTCGATTCCTTATATGTTTCAGATTCGGTCTGTGTATATGCTTCCGTCGTATGCGTATGATAGATCAAAATCGTCGGCTTGTCCGAACGGAGCGCGTTGACAGCGGGCAATGATTTGGTTATGCATGATACAGCGGGCATCAAAAGAGCATCTTGTAAATCTGTTTCGATATATGCCGATTCTGTTTTCGGAACAGTTTCCTCCTTGAACGGCGCAATCGCCGGTAATAGATTCAATTGTCTGGACGGAAGCATCAGCAGCACGTATACGGATAACGGGATAACGGAGAGCCACGCGGCAAGAAGAACCAGCCAGGATAAAACGGTCGGTTCCGGCACAGCTGCTTTTCTTCTGCGGTAACGTCTGATTCGTTTCATTCTGCACCTCCGCTACACAGTATGCGGAGGTACAGGTATTTATCTCAGTAATTTTTCCAGTTCGGGATAGTTGTCGCCGAACAGCATCAGGTTGATCGCATCGGACAGCACGCGCGAAAGATCTTTGATCACTGCGTCGATGTCCTTCGGCGCAACGATCAGTTCGGAACGCTTCGGATCGATATCCTTTGCGCCGCTTTCTTTTACGATCGTTTCTGCGCTCACGACCGTCGGAACGCCGACGGCGATGACCGGAACGTTCAGCAGCGATCTTGTCAACATTGTGCGGAAATTCCCGACGCCCGCGCCCGGCGCGATCCCGCTGTCATTGCATTGAATTACGCAGCCGATATGTTCGGTACTTGCGGCGGCAAGCGAATCGATCAGGATCACGACGCCCGGTCTGATCTTTTCAGTCAGCGCGGACACGACTTCCGCAGTTTCCATTCCCGTGACGCCGAGCACGCTGGCGCAGAACGACGAGGTGACCGGCGTGCCCTTCGGAAGTATATCGCGCATGTGCATATGGATATGGCGCGTTACAAGAACGTATTCCGCCGTTCTCGTGCCGAGCGCGTCGGCCGTGATGTAACGGTTGCCGAGTCCGACGATCATGGCACTTTTGACGATCCTTGCCATTGCGCTGAGCTCCTTCGAAAGCAGCTTTGCGATCGTTTCTCGCCGGTCACAATCCATGAAGTCCTCCGGCGCGGCCTTTAACGTCACGTATCGCCCGACCGGTTTGTCAAGGATCTTTGCCGCCTGTTCCTCAAGCACGTCAATCCGCGTGATACGCACACCGCCCTTTTCTTCCGTTTCCTCCCGTACGCCGCTGAGCAGTCTGACCGCCGTTTTCGATTCCATTGCAAGATCGGTGCGCATAGATTCCTCCGCAAATAAATAACTCGGTCGAACGACCGAGTTTAGTTTGCGCATCCTTCAAAGCATAATACAGATCATTCCGTTGCAGCCGTCGTTTGCGATCTTCTGCAGCGCGCCGTATAGTTTCATCTGTACCTGCTCGTTCATGTTAGTCCCTTTTCCCTGCATCCCTTCCGAAATCAGCTCATACAGCGATTTTCCGAACAGATTCGTGTTCAGATACTGTTCGCCGCCTCCGCTTTCGCCGAGATACGCGATAAAATCCCTGCTCTGCTGTTCCGTACCGATGAGCGGCTCGATATCGTTTTCAATGTCAACACGGATGAGATGCAGACCGCTTGCCTTTGCGTGCAGCCGCACGCCGTACTTGGACCCGTTCCGGAACAGTTCCGGTTCCGAGATCTCGATCTTATCCGGGTCCGGTTCGACGATACCGTAACCGGTCTGCATCGCTTTGTCGAGCGCGTACGATAACCGGTCATATGCCTTTTTTGCCGTCACAAAGCCGTTGACGGCGCTCATCAGTTCGAAGTCGTTGCGGATCGTCATGCCGCAGGCGTCACTGAGGATCGAATAGAACACGCCTTCCTTCGGGTTGAGATCGATACAGGCTCTGCCTGTACCGAGGTCCGTATTTACGAGTTCCGCGGACCGGAACATTTTCATGCCGGAAAACGCATCCGTGATTCTCGAAAGATCCCGTACGCTGTGTACGTCCCGCACGCTTGCGGACAGTGTTTCGATCAACTGTTTCAGGACAGGATGCTCCGCGTCCAGCGCGCGCAAAAAAGAAGGTCCGTTGAGCTCGATCATTTTCAGCGGGAATGCATACAGGATCTCGGTGAGCAGGTTTGTCAGCACGCGCTCCGACAGATGCAGCAGATCGAGAATCAGCGGTTTTACGCCGTACTGCGATTCGATCTCTTCCGCCGTGCGCTGCGCAAGATCGCCGTTCGGTTCTGCAGAGTTCAGAAGGATGACGTACGGCTTTCCCGTCTCCTGCACCGCCTGCATGCACTTTTGCTCGGCTTCGACATAGCTTTCCCGCGGGATGTCCGTGATCGTACCGTCCGTCGTAACGACAATCCCGACCGTTGCATGATCCTCGATGACCTTGCGCGTTCCGATCTCGGCCGCCTGTTCAAACGGAATATCCTCTTCGAACCACGGCGTTGAGACCATGCGGGGAATGCCATCCTCCTCCGAGCCGATCGCGCCCGGTACCATGAAGCCGACACAATCGACAAGGCGCATGCGCGCCGTTGCCGTTTCGTCAAGCCGTACCTCCGCCGTTTCATTCGGAATAAACGTCGGCTGTGTCGTCATGATCGTTTTTCCGTTGCCGCTCTGCGGAAGCTCGTCGATGAGCCGCTGCCGCTGAAACTCGTTTTCGATGTTCGGTACCATCAAAAGTTCGGCAAAGCGCTTGATGAACGTAGATTTCCCCGTGCGTACCGGACCGATCACGCCGAAGTAGATATCGCCCTGCGTACGCTCCATCATATCGTGATAAAGAGCTGTTCTGTCCATAGAAACCTCCCGATTCTCCGTTTGGTTTACGATATGCGCCGGAAATCCGACATATTCTTTCTTCTGTGATATAGACAAAACGAACAGAATCATGTAAGATGAACTTATGAATAAGATCAAACGCTTTGCGCGGTACTATAA
>CAMYWS010000023.1 GCA_947302865.1 uncultured Clostridia bacterium | reverse complement strand
AAAAAATGACGGTGAGCAAGCCGTAAGCCGAGTTCTGTCAAAGGACGATCATCTATCTAGACGAGCCGTTGCCGGATCGTTCAAGCGATTATAAAGAGCGTAGCGGGCCGCTATTGAATGCTCTCATTTCAATCTTGCACCGAGTGGGGTTTACAGAACGGACAAGTCGCCATGCCGTTGGTGAGCTCTTACCTCGCCTTTCCATCCTTACCCGAAGCCGGGCGGTATATCTCTGTTGCACTTTCCTTGAAGTCGCCTTCACCGGGTGTTACCCGGCACCCTGCCCTGTGGTGCTCGGACTTTCCTCACCTCATAAATGAGCCGTGATCGTCTGTCTTACTCACCGTCAATCTTTATTTATATTTATTGTTCGCTGTCTGCATACAGAAGTCTGCCGCAGTTCTCACATTCGAGGATCATATCTTCGCCGACGAGTCGCCGGATGGCAAGACTGGGCAGCGACATGTTGCATCCGCTGCATTTGCCGTCGCGGACCTCCACGACCGGCATATTGTGATGCTGACGCACACGTTTGTACCGTGTCATCAGCGTCGGACTCACTTTCCGTTCAAGTTCCTCCATCTTCCGGTCGGCGGCAAGCAGGTCGATCGATGCGTCGTCCTTTTCCTTCTGACAGACGACCTTCAGCTGATCGTATTCCCTCTTTGCTTTTGCGCCCTGCTGACGCGTTTTCTGAAACTCGGCGATCGCTTCGTCGAGCGTACGGAAAAGCTGCTTTATCTCTTTTTCAAGATTGTTTGCCTCACGCTGCAGTTTTTCGATATCGTGACGGAATTCCGTCATCTCCTCGGACGTGCACTCATCGTCGCCCTTCAGCGTATCGAATTCGGATGTTTCAAGATCGAGACGGTCCAGAAGCGCCGCATACTGCGCATTGAGACGCGCAAGGGACGCGGAAAACGTTTCGATGTCCTCGTTCAGTTTGTTGAGCGTCGCCTGCTGCTGTTTGATAAACTTCGTAAGCTTGTTCAGCTTTACGCGGTTTGCAGTCGTGCGGACGTCCGCTTCGATCTGCTGCTTTTCGAGATCTGCTTCCTGATAAGCAAGCAATGCCATCGGTCTACTCATATCGGTAACCTCCTTAAAGGCTGCGCAAAGGCGCGCAGCCCGTATGTGTTAAATAATATTGTACATCATTTTTCTCGCGCTGTAAACGGGAAATTAACGGTTTCAGCACGGGAAATTCCGTTTCATAGTGTCCCATGACGCAGCAGCACAATCCGAGATGCTCCGCAAGCAGCGCCTGACTGTGCTTCATCTCTCCCGTCACGAAGGCGTCGCAGCCCGCAAAACCGACGGCTTCGACGTCGCTTCCGCCGGAACCGCCGATGACGGTGACGGTATGAATAATCTGATCCGCATTTCCTACAAATCGTCCGCGTGCGCATAGTTTCGTTTCGCAGAGTGCTGCGAACGACGCGAACGAGGCGGGCGATGCAAGCGTTCCGATCCTTCCGAGATTCTCGGGAGGAAGCGGACGAACGTTTTCAAGAGACAGCATCTTTGCGAGAACGTCGTTCACACCGCCCGCGCACGCGTCGAGATTCGTATGCGCGGCGAAATGTCCGATGCCGCGGCGGATCAGAAGATATGCGGCTGCAGTCTCATTCGCGTCCGGTGAAATGGACTTTACCGGGTCCCAGAAGATCGGATGATGGGTCAGTACGAGATCATACCCGCCGTCGATCGCCTCCTGCGCAACGGGGACCGTGAGATCCAGCGCAACGAGGACTTTTTTGATCTCATCATGATCAGGACCGATCAGAAGCCCGACGTTATCGAACGACAGCGCTAGGTCCTTCGGTGCAATGGATTCCATAGTTTCACAAAACTGCTGAAGCTTCATATCGGATCTCCTGTTTCTGTCACGTTCAAAATCTGTTCAAGCGAAAGGATCTTCTGACGAATGATCGCTTCTCCTTCGGTTCCTTTTGCCGTGCGAAGCATCTTTTTGTGCGCGGAAAGCTGCTGCCTGCACAATGCCGGGAGCAGCTCGTCCCGTTCGGCATAAGCCCGATATCCGACGTCGTAAAAGTTTTCAGGGAACCCGGAAGGCGGCGATTCCTCAGAGCTGCCCGGGACAGCCTTCAGTACTTGATACAGCCGTCCGTGATCGGGAACGACCCGGTCACAGACAATGTGATAACACTTTTGATGCAGAAAACGGCGAATATCGTCCTGTGCGCGCATCGGCTGAAGAACGACCGCTTTTGCGCCCGCGATCGGGACGG
This sequence comes from uncultured Clostridia bacterium, assembly GCA_947302865.1. Next base: position 9,145 of record CAMYWS010000023.1, on the reverse strand, counting down.
AACACGCCTCAAGAATGCGTACCATCAACGTCCCGCCCATACCGAGCAGCGCGATCGCATCACATTCTCCCGGTGCAAGCACACTGCATCCGTCGCCTTCGCGAAAGGAAACACGGTCCGCAAGGCCGATATATCCGATCAATGTGCGCGCTTTCTCAAGGGAAGGACCGCTGACGTCGGACGCAATGACGCGACGGCAAATCTGCCTTTGCAGCAGCGCGGCGGTCAGCCGCCCGTGATCGCAGCCGATATCGGCGACGGTGTCAAAGCCGTTCAGCATGCCGATCGCTGCTTCCAGCCGCGGCGTAATATTGACGGATCTCGTTCTCATACGCAGATGGGCTTTAACGGCGTGACCGCGTCGATCGGACCGCCGCCGAGACACAAATCTCCCTGATAGAACACGACCCATTGTCCGGGTGTGACTGCACGCTGCGACCGGTCGAAGTCAACGTGCGCGCCGTTATCGGTCACGGTCACGCGAACGCCCTGATCCGGTTGACGGTACCGGAATTTTGCCGTGCAGCGGAATGTGTGCGCAGGCGCGCTGCCTGCGATCCAGTTGACGGAATTCGCGTCAAGAGACGTCGAATACAGCTCTTCGTGCTCCCCTTGCTGTACGATCAGAAGATTCCTCCGGAGATTCTTGCCGATCACAAACCAGCTCTCCCCGGTACCGTCGCTTCGTCCGCCGATCCCAAGCCCTCTGCGCTGACCGAGCGTGTAGTACATCAGCCCGTCGTGCGTGCCGATCTTTCGCCCCTGTTCATCGACGATATCGCCGCGCTGCGCGGGCAGATACTGCATCAGAAACTGCTTGAAATTGCGTTCGCCGATGAAACAGACACCCGTACTGTCCTTTTTCAGCGCGTTTGTGAAACTCTGCGCTTTAGCGATCGACCGTACCTCGCTTTTCAGCAGGTCGCCGATCGGGAAAACCACGCGTTCAAGCTGCTGATGCTTAAGTCCCGCAAGAAAATAGGATTGATCCTTACCGGGGTCAGCGCCGCGCATCAGAAGTTTTTCGCCGTTCAGCCGGCAATAATGCCCTGTCGCCAAAAGTCCCGCGCCTGTCGAAAGCGCAAAATCGAGGAACGCTTTGAACTTGATCTCGCAGTTGCAGAGCACATCCGGATTCGGGGTCCTGCCCTTTTGATACTCGTCGAGAAAGTAGGAGAACACTCGGTCGCGATACTCTTTCGCGAAGTTGACCGTATAGTAAGGAATGCCGATGTTTTCACAGACGCTTCGTACATCCGCATAGTCCGCCGTTGCGGTACAGACACCGTCCTCGTCGTTTTCTTCCCAGTTTTTCATAAAAATACCGACAACGTCAAAACCCTGCTGCTTCAAAAGATATGCCGCAACAGAGCTGTCTACGCCTCCGGACATGCCTACAACGATGTGATCCATTCGGAAATCGCCTCCGTTTGAGGCATTATACCACAAAGGAGGCGATAATAAAAGAGGTTTTTGCAATTACATTGCCGTGCAGCCGCAGTTACGGGGCTGATTGCCGCAGCCGCAGCCACAGCCGTTTTCACCGCCGCAGAAGCGGGAGAGCAAAAGCAGCCAGATCAGCGTGTCGCAGGAGAAGCCCATACCGCCTTCGTTGTCGCCCAGCAGCAGAAGGAGAACGAGAAGCCAGGTCAAATTGGTTCCGCCGAGATTGTTGAACATATATCAGTTCCTCCGTTCATGATGATTCGACGTGTTTTTCGTCGTTACAATACTCTATGCGGCTTTTTAGAATTTGGTTCCGGGGATATCGTGTAATTTTCGAAACGGCTTGACAAAACATGCCTTTCGCATGATAATAAACAGGATTAACGGAGGAGAAACATATGGAAAACAACGCATATTCAATGGATAAGATCGTCGTGCTCTGTAAGAACCGCGGATTCATCTTCGCAGGTTCCGAGATCTACGGCGGACTCAGCAACACATGGGATTACGGCCCGCTCGGCGTTGAACTCAAGAACAACGTCAAAAAGGCGTGGTGGAAAAAGTTTGTGCAGGAAAGCCCGTATAACGTCGGTCTTGACGCTGCGATCCTGATGAATTCCGAAACATGGAAGGCATCCGGTCATCTCGGCGGATTCTCGGACCCGCTGATGGACTGTCGCGAATGCAAGGAGCGTTTCCGCGCTGACAAGCTGATCGAGGACTGGTCGCAGGAGAACGGATTCACACTGGAAAAACCGATCGACGCGTTTACGCAGGCAGAGATGAAAGCGTTCATCGAAGAACACGAGATCCCCTGCCCCACCTGCGGCAAGCACAATTTTACCGATATCCGTCAGTTCAATCTGATGTTCAAGACGTTCCAGGGCGTGACCGAGGATGCGAAGAATACGGTCTATCTGCGCCCGGAAACGGCGCAGGGCATCTTTGTGAACTTTGCGAACGTACAGCGCACGACGCGTAAAAAGCTCCCGTTCGGCATCGGCCAGATCGGCAAAAGCTTCCGCAACGAGATCACGCCGGGTAACTTTATCTTCCGCGTGCGCGAGTTCGAACAGATGGAACTTGAATTCTTCTGTGAACCCGGCACGGACCTCGAATGGTTCGATTACTGGCGTAATTACTGCCATAAGTTCCTGCTCTCGATCGGCATCAAGGAAGAAAACCTGCGTCTGCGGGATCATGATCCCGACGAGCTCGTGTTCTATTCCAAGGCGACGACGGACTTTGAGTTCCGTTTCCCGTTCGGATGGGGCGAGCTTTGGGGCGTTGCCGACCGTACAGATTATGACCTCACACAGCATCAGAACGCGTCCGGGAAGGACCTGACCTACTACAACGCCGAAAAGAACGAACGCTATATCCCCTACGTCATCGAGCCGTCGCTCGGCGTCGAGCGCACCGTGCTTGCCGTTCTCTGCAACGCGTACGAGGAGCAGCCGCTTGAAAACAACGACGTCCGTACCGTTTTGCATCTGCATCCCGCGCTTGCGCCGTTCAAGGCGGCCGTGCTGCCGCTGTCCAAGAAGCTCTCCGCGCAGGCGAATGAAGTCTATATGGATCTTCTGAAGCACTTCTCCGTCGACTTCGACGAGACCGGCTCGATCGGCAAGCGTTATCGCAGAGAGGATGAGATCGGAACGCCGCTGTGCATCACATACGACTTCGATTCCGAAATCGATCATTGCGTTACCGTGCGCAATCGCGATACCATGGAACAGGTACGTATTCCGGTCACGGAACTTCGCGCCTATATCGAACAGCGCCTTGATTTCTGAAAGGATATGCCTCCGGCTTGCCGGGGGCTTTTTGCAATGGAACTGAACGGAACGGTACAATCCATCATCTACCGGAATGCGGCGAACGGGTATACGGTCATGTCGCTGTTGTCCGACGACGAAAAGACGACGATGACCTGCGTCGGAACGCTTCCGCTGATCAACGCCGGCGATACCGTGTGCCTTTTGGGCGAGCAGACATATCATCCGAAATTCGGTACGCAGTTCAAGGTGGATTCCTACGAGCGGAAAGCGCCGTCAAGCAATACGGCGATCATCAAATATCTCGAAAGCGGCGTCGTTCGCGGCGTAGGTCCGACAATGGCAAGGGCGATCGTGTCGACGTTCGGGATGGAAACGCTTGAGGTGCTGGAAAAGGAACCGGAACGGCTCATTGAGGTCCCCGGGATCGGCGTCAAGAAAGCGAAGATGATCTCGGACTCGTTCCGTGAAAAAAAGCTCCTTCGCGACGTTCTGCTCAGCCTTGAACCATACGGTGTCACTGTAGGACAGGCGTATAAAATGATGCAGACGTACGGTGAGCTGTGTCTTGCAAAGGTGCAGGAAAACCCGTATCAGTTGATCGAGGATATCGACGGCATCGGATTTTTGACTGCCGACCGGATCGCGACGCACGTCGCGGGTTTCGAACAGGATTCGCTTGCACGGCTGATGGCGGGGATCCGGTACTGCCTGCAGCAGGCGCGCGATGAGCACGGCGACATGTTTCTCGTGTATGATGAGCTCGTAAGACGCGCTTCCGAACTGCTCGGCGCTTCCCAGGAACGGATCGAGGAAACGATCGAATGGATGGAAAGCGGAAGCGATCTCACACGCTGCGAAGTCGGCGACAAAGATGCGGTCTATCTCCCCTATCTTTGCAAATACGAAGATTATACGGCAAAAAAACTACTGCAGATGAATGTGCCGCCTATTGCGGAAACGTGGGATCTCGGACATTGGCAGAAACGTGTCGGCATGGAGCTTTCCGGCGAGCAGCAGCAGGCGGTATTCCTTGCGCTTTCCAACGGCGTTTCGATCATTACGGGCGGTCCCGGTACCGGAAAAACGACGATCATCCGCTGCATCATCGATTTGATGCAGGAGAAAGGATATGCGGTCGAGCTTGCTGCGCCGACCGGACGCGCGGCGAAGCGTATGACGGAAGCGACCGGAAACGAAGCAAGAACGATCCATCGATTGCTGGAATACATTCCCGGCGAAGGGTTCCAGCGCAATCGTGACAATCCGCTGACCGCCGATATGATCATCGTCGATGAAATGTCAATGGTCGACGCGCCTTTGATGTATGCGCTTCTGCAGGCGTTCACAAAAGGTATGCGTCTCGTACTGGTCGGAGATCGCGATCAGCTTCCGCCCGTCGGATGCGGAAATGTATTTTCAGACGCGCTTGCTTCGGGTGTCCTGCCGTATTATCGCCTGACGGAGATCTTCCGGCAGGCGCAGCGTTCCAATATCGTCCGCAACGCGCATCTGATCAACAGCGGCAGAATGCCGGTCCTTACAGATCACGATTCCGATTTTGTATTTGAAGAGATCATGAACCCGGACCGGATCCGTTCACGCCTGATCGAACTGATCCGAACAGAGTCCGCGCGGCTCGGAACGAGCGATCCGCTGATGGATATTCAGGTGCTCGTGCCGATGAAATCCGGCCCGCTCGGCGTGATCGAGCTGAACACTCTTCTGCAGAGCGTTTGCAATCCGCCGTCTCCGTTCAAAACGGAGCATACGTGCGGCAATACGCTGTTCCGGGAAGGCGACAAGATCATGCAGATCCGGAACAATTACAAGATCGAATGGCGGAAATCGCTTCGCGCAGGCAGCTTCGAGGAAGGAGCAGGCGTATTCAACGGCGATCTCGGCACAGTGCTTCGTCTCGACACGCACGAAAGGATCGCGGTCATCGCGTTTGACGACGGGCGCATCGCGGAATACGCGTTTGCACAGTTGGAAGAGGTCGACCTCGCATACTGCATCACGATCCATAAGAGCCAGGGTTCGGAGTTTCAGACGGTCTTGCTTCCGCTCGCGGGCGGACCCATGCCGCTTTTGACGCGGAACCTTTTATATACTGCCGTCACAAGAGCAAAAAGAATGGTCTACGGGATCGGAAGAAGCGATACTGTCGCACGGATGGTCAAAAACGCATATCGCGGCGAACGAAATACGGGATTGAAGGAACGGTTGACGGAATATGACGCGATCGGAACGAAATAAGGAACGGCTCAGACTGTTTGCGGACGCGCTGATGCCCGGACCGTATCAATGCTATCTGTGCGACGAAGAGGATGTGATCGGCGAGGACGGGCTTTGCGACGACTGCAGGGCAAAGCTGAAATTCTGTCCGAATCCCACCTGCCTTGCGCCGCTTGACGGCATTACCGTAGGTCTGCAATACAGCGAAGAAGTCAGCGCGGCTGTCATGCGGTTCAAGAAAAGCGGGCAAAAGGAATATGCGAGGTTCTTTGCACAGTACCTTTCGGCGCCGCAGGAATGGCATGCCGATATCCTCGTTCCTGTTCCGATGCATCCGATCCGCAGATGGCTCCGCGGCTTTAACCATACTGAGCTTCTGGCGGCGTATCTGAGCAGCGCCTTGCAGATCCCATACTCCACCCGCCTGTTGTTCAAAACAAGAAACAGCGCCGAACAGAAATCAATCAAGGATCCTGCCGTACGCAGAAGGAACATACGCGGAAGCTTTTGCTGCGATGCCCGCGTAAAGGGCTTGCGGATCGTTCTGGTCGATGACGTATTTACGACCGGAGCAACCGTCTATGAGTGCGCAAAAGTTCTGAAGCAGGCAGGCGCTTCGAAGGTCTATCTGTCGGCGGTCACGTCGCCGGCACATTGACGCATATTTGCGTATTTGTCGTGCGTGGCCTTCCCCCCGCGCAAATGCCGCTCCGCTTTGTTCGTATTCAGAACCTCTCTGACGCTTCTGTAAAGCCCCGGATGGATCGTTCTGAGCCGTTCGGTCACATCCTTATGGATCGTACTTTTTCCGATGCAAAGCGCTTTTGCGGCGTCTCTGACGGTCGCCTTGTGTTCGATGATGTAGGACGCTTCCTCGCAGACGCGGACTTCGAACCAGTTCAAGAAAAATACCCCCATTTGCTTATTGGTAAAGCATATGGGGGTATTCGGTTTCTATGTCAGAAAGATTCGATGTTGACAGATTTGATCGGGCCGTTCGGCAGGTTTTTGAGATGTTCGGTATCAAACCGTTTGAATCCCGTCTCACGATCGCTGAAACAGTATTCGACAAAATTGTCGGAAATGTTGTTCGGGAGCGAAATGGTCTCAGCGACGACTTCGGAAAGCGCTACGCCGATATTGACGAGCTGTACGTCCGGGAGCGTATCCCGGATCACGTTGGACAGGAACGGATAATGCGTACAGCCGAGGATCAGCGTATCGATGTCCGTGTTGCGGATCGGCGAAAGATACCGTTCTACAGTCATTTTCGTGATCGGATCATCTTCGCGGAACCCGTTCTCGATCAGCGGAACGAACAGCGGACACCCGATGCCCGAGACGTTGAGGTGCGGATATTTCTGATTGATGTAATCGGAATATGCCTGACTGTGCACGGTCGCTTCCGTACCGATCACACAGATGTGATTGCTTTTCGTGAGCTTTGCCGCCGCGTCGCACGCCGGTTCAATGACGCCGACGATCGGGATCGGGAACTTTTTCTTCAGTTCCGTAAGCGCGATCGCGCTGACGGTGCCGCACGCGACGACGATCGCTTCCACGCCTTTCGAAAGAAGGAAGCGGACGTCCTGTTCGGCGTAGCGTATGATCGTTTCGGACGTACGCGAACCGTACGGAACGCGTGCCGTATCGCCGAAATACACGATAGATAAGCCCTTATTTGCGGAACAGATCGCGTCAAGGACGGTCAATCCGCCGAGACCGCTGTCAAATACGCCGATCCTTTTGAAAGTGTTCATAGTGCCTCACATTATATTTTTTGATATTCTACCACGGTTTTGTCGTTCTTGCAATACAAAGTATGAAAGAGGAGCGGTACTTACCGCTCCCCTTCGGTCATTCGTTTTTCAGGAGTTCTTTGTAATGTCCCTGTGCTACTGCGTACACGCCTTCGACGTCGCGATCCATATCCTTGAGATGCGGATCGTCGGATGCGTACATGACACACGTGCCGCAGCTCGAGGACAGAGCTCTCGGCACGGGACCGAGGCGTGACTGTATCCCTATTCTGTTAAGCGTACGGTTCGTCATCAGCGCTGCGGCATGCGTGTAGAACGTTGCAATATAGTTCATTTTGTCAGCGTCATTTTGTATTCGCCGTCGACTTCATCGACCTTGACCGTGTAATGCTGCGAAGCGGCAAACCGCGTGATATTTCCGACGGCTGTCATGTTATCGACCATGACTTCGATCGCCTTAGGCTGATTCTTTTTTACTTCACGCTGCACCATCAGCACCGGCATCGGGCAGCTCAAACCTCTTGCATCTACCATATGATCCTCCTTATGCTTTCTGTTTGCGGCTGTTCAGAACGGACAGCAGCGCAAGGAATACGAATCCCGCGATCAGCACCCAAAGGACGGGACCTTTCCCGATCCCGTCGCCGCTGGACGCAAGACCGAAATTATGAGAGATCGCCGCACCGGCCATGAAACCGAACACCGTGACGGCGGAATCGCTGTTTCCCTCGCCGGCAAGTATAAGCTGACGCAGCGGACAACCGCCGAGCAGAACGCTTCCCCATCCGACGAGCGCCATGCCCAGGAAATTATAGAGCCATTCGGTATGCGCGATCGGCTGCTCTTCAAAACTGAATTTCAATGCGCCGTTACCGCGAATCAGATTGCCGATCAGGACCGTAACAATGATCGCAATGAAGCCATATACAAGATGAAAATCTTTAAACAGAACCACGTCGCGGACGCTTCCCGCCATGCAGAGACGGGAACGCTGGCACAACGCGCCGACGACAATCGCAATGAGCAGCGACGCGATCCATGGAGCATGCTGACTCCCGGGACCTTTTTCACTCTTTACGAACAGCGCAGTCGTCAGCGAAAGCACAAACAGAACGGCCAGTAAGACCGGGAAGATCAGCGCTTCCGTCGTCTTTTGCTTATAGGCGCGGTTCAGCGAGAAACCGAAACGCAGCGGGACTGTACCGATCACGATACCGGCAATAAAGCCGAGCAGTCCGACGACCGCATTCAAGTCGCCGCCGCCGATGCGGATGACCATGCGCAGCGGGCATCCGAGGAATACGAGCGCACCGATCATCACAAGCATACCGAGCACAAATCTCGTGAACGGCGAGGAACCGCCCTGCGGTTTCCATTCTTTTGTGATCATCGATATGCCCATAGCACCGAGCACCAGACCGACGATCTCCGGACGGAAATACTGAACCACATCCGCCGTATGGAATTTCAATGTGCCTGCGATATCGCGTTCAAAGCATGCGATGCAGAACCCCATGTTTTTCGGATTGCCGAACGCCGACAGAACGACCGCCGCAGCGCCTGTTACGACGCCGGTCAGGATCACAAGCCAGTGGTGTTTCAGAAAACCGATGAACCCTTTGCCTTCTTTTTCCATCTGTTATCCCTCCATATTCTTCGTTATTCCCTTGCACGAATAATGATCTGATGATATAATAACACAAATGAGCGTTATTTGCAAGCGAGGATAACGATGTTTACAAAGATACTATATTTAGACAACGCGGCGACAAGTTTTCCGAAAGCAAAAGGCGTTTCGGACGCGATGAAGCGTTTTCTCGACGAAGACTGCGCAAATGTCGGTCGCGGAAGCTATCAGAAAGCTCAGGAAGCGGGGCTTGCCGTCATCGAAACGCGCGAGAAAATCCGTGATTTGTTTGATTG
>CAMYWS010000022.1 GCA_947302865.1 uncultured Clostridia bacterium | reverse complement strand
TTCGATCGCCAAAAAGATCATGGATCAGCTCGAGGAGCAGATCGAAGTCGACAGCGTGGAAGGGGAGTGGACCTGTTTCCGCTTCACGCTGAAAAAGTACGTCAGCAACGCGATCCCGCTTTCCTCCGTACCCGAAATCGTCGTTCCGAAGGACGACAAATCCGAACAGCATTAACGGCACGTATAAACGCGCATATATACGAACCTCTCCGCGTATGTTTTGATAGCAACATCGGGAGGTTCTTTTTTATGGAGCACAAACGTCATTCTGCCGCTAAATCAGTATCTCGGACTTCATCAGGCGGATTCGGTGCCGCGGTTTTTATCATCGCATCTGTCATATTGGTCGCGTGTATCGTCGTACTGTCGCCGATCGGAAACTATCTGATGGAGCATGTCATCAAGCCGTTGTCCTGCATGCCGTCCGCAAACGACACGGATATCGTATCTGCGCTGAAACAGCAGGACTTGCTTATAACTGCCGCACCGCGCGCATCGGCTCCGGTCGAAAAGGAACACAAGGTGCTCACAATCGACGAAACGCCGTTCTATATTCTGCAGATGGGCGCTTTCGTGAACTCCGACGACGCCAACCGTCACGCCGATGAGATCATGCGCATGGGCGCGGGCGGCGCCGTGTATCGGGACGGTTCGGTCTACAGAGTGTTTGCTGCCGCATATGCGGATGAATCGAGTCTTAAAAAGGTCCAGTCGCAGGTCCGGTCTGACGGGTTTGAAGCCACGCCGTACATCATCGAAAGCAAAAGTCTTCGAATCACACTCGACGGCGATCAGCAAGCGGTCAAATATATCTCGGACGCCGCGCAGATGCTGAACGACGTCCCGAAAGAACTGAGCGCTTTGTGCCTGTCGTTTGATAAAGGCGAAATCGATGACAAAGCGCTTTGCACGACGCTCACAGAGAAACGCGCTGCAATTCTTTTGACTGCGGAATCGCTTGAGCAGATCAAAACGTCCGACATTTCGGCGATCCCGACGCTTCTGAAAAAATACGTAAAAAACATATCGACTTTTCTTGATGAACATGATACCATGAATACAGAGATGATTTCCGGTTCACTGAAGCATCTTCAATTATCGACGATCATAGATTATATATTATTTTTCGACGGAGAATAAGAGGATATGGATCGGGTTACGATTTATACCGACGGCGCTTGCTCGCATAATCCGGGACCCGGCGGCTGGGGCTGTGTGCTGATCTACGGAAAGCACCGCAAAGAATCCAGCGGCTGCGCCGAGGATACGACGAATAATCGTATGGAATTGACTGCTGCGATCGAAGCGCTGCGCTTGCTGAAACGAAGCTGTTCTGTAGATCTGTATACGGACAGCGCGTATCTGTGCAACGCGTTTGAAAAAGGCTGGCTCAGAAACTGGCGCGTGAACGGATGGAAAACCGCAAATCGGCACGACGTTGAAAACAAGGATCTTTGGGAACAGCTCGACGCATTATGCGTTACGCATACGGTCGTTTTTCATAAAGTCAAAGGACACGCAGATAACGAAGAAAACAATCGATGCGACAAGCTTGCGCGCGATGCGATTAAATCCATACAGAAAGACGTACCGGAACAACAGAACTGAATAAATGACTCCGGAACACCGATTCAGCGATCCGGAGTTTTATAACGCAAAAAAACTCTAATTCATGTCAATTTTGTAAACAACTATTCGTTAAACTTGTCTTTAACGAATAGTTGTGTTAAAATCTGTTTGAAAGATTTCAGAAATCCCTTTCCGCTCCGGAGGTTTGTATGAACGAATATCAGGTACAGAAAAAACTGGATTACACGGCGCGGTTCCGAAAAGTCCTGTCCGAGCTGCCGGATTTTTGCGCATTGTATTTTCGCGCCGTCGAACCGACGACTTCCGTTTTGACGCGTTACGGATACGCGGTCGACCTGCGTACGTTTTTTCGATTCCTGACATCCGGACAAATCGACCGTTTTGCGAACAAAGAGGTCACAAAACTGACGCTCTCCGATATGGAACGTCTCTCCTCCCTCGATATTGAACTCTATCTGGAATATGTTTCTCTGTATCGGGACGATGCATCGGAAAGCAAAAGGATCATCGAAAACAACGAACGTGCGAAATCCCGCAAGCTATCGGCCATCCGCGCGTTATTTAAGTTTTTATATAAAAAGTCGATGATCAGTACAAATTGCGCCGCTTTGGTCGATACACCGAAACTGCACGAAAAAACAATCGTCCGGCTGGAGGCAAACGAGGTCGCCGATCTTCTGGATACCGCCGAACAAGGCAGCGGCATGACAGCGGCGCAGCGGCGTTATCACAATGCGACGAAAGTGCGCGACGTCGCGATCCTCTCCCTGTTTCTCGGAACGGGCATCCGTATTTCGGAACTTGTCGGGATCGATCTCAACGACGTTGATTTTTCCAAGAATGAATTTGTAGTCACGCGAAAAGGCGGCAATCAGATGACGCTTGCGTTCGGTCCGGAAGTTGCTGACGCGCTTTTGGAGTATCTGGAAGTTCGAAAAACGATTATTCCTCTCCCCGGTCACGAAACCGCGTTTTTCCTTTCCATGCAGCGAAAGCGAATCACGCCGCGCGCCGTCGAGAATCTTGTCAAAAAGTATGCGCAGATCGCCACGCCGCTCAAAAAGATCACACCGCACAAGCTTCGCAGTACGTATGGAACCATGCTCTATCTCGAAAGCGGAGATATCTATCTTGTCGCGGATGTTTTGGGGCACAAAGACGTCAATACGACGCGAAAGCACTATGCGGCTATGACCGAAGAAAAAAGCCGGCAGGCCGCAAAGTACATCCGTCTGCGTGATGATGCGCCGGGATCCGTCGATCCTCTTCCCCCGCATTCTGAATCATAAAGCTTTTTACGAACATATGTTTGCATTTTGGATTATTATCTGTTATAATCATTGTGTATAATCATCGTGAGGTGATCCCATGAAGAAAATCCATGATGCAAAAGAAAAGATCTACCGGTTCATCATTGACGGCGTCGAACGCAACGGATATCCTCCGACGGTGCGCGAGATCTGCGACGGTGTCGGTCTTGCCTCTCCTGCGTCCGTGCATCGTTATCTGCGTATGCTGACGGAAGAGGGACTGCTTTCCGCCGATCCGAACAAGAAGCGCGCATATACCGTTTCCGATCCTGCCGCGCATGAGAAGACCGCTTCCCTGCCGCTTCTCGGCAAGGTTGCCGCAGGACTTCCGATCCTTGCGCATGAAAACCGCGAGGATACCTATCCCGTTCCTTCCATGCTTCTGCACGGTCTTCGCAGCGAAGCGTTCATGCTGCGCGTTGATGGCGAAAGCATGAAAAACGCAGGCATCTGCAGCGGCGATATCATCGTCGTCGAATTCGGCGCGGAGCCGAAAGACGGCGAGATTGTCGTCGCAAGGATCGACGGAGAGGAAGTCACTGTAAAGCGGTTTTTCCGGAAAGGCAAAAAAATAGAGCTTCGTCCCGAAAACGAAGCTTTTTCCCCAATGGTATATCCCGTTGAACGTATTGAGATCCTCGGCTGCGTGACCGGCTTAATGCGAAGCTATTAACGACTGCAATACGCTCCTTGCCGCAAGCACGGCATGCTCATACGTCAGCGCGCCCTGCATATATGCCGCATACGGCGGACGGATCGGCCCGTCTGCCGAAAGCTCCGTCGTCGCTCCCTGTACAAACGTCCCCGCCGCCATTATGACCGGATCCGTATATCCCGGCATATCCCACGGCCCCGGCACCACATAACTGTCGATCGGCGCGGCGGCCTGTACCGCCTGTATAAACGCGATCATATCCTCTTTTGAACCGAACTTCACCGATTGTATGATATCGCTCCTCGCGTCGTTGACGTGCGGGAGCGTTTCAAGTCCGAGCTGTTCAAACAGCGCGGAAAACAGGATCGCGCATTTCTGGCATTGCGCAGTGACATGCGGCGCCATAAACAACCCCTGATAGAACGGACGATAAGAGGCCGCGTATGAGCCGATCTCCTTCCCGCATCCCGGAACCGTCTGCCGGAACGAAACCGCTTCGATCAGGTCTTTCCTTCCTGCGATGTATCCTCCGGTCGGCGCAATGCCTCCGCCGCAGTTTTTGATGAGACTTCCCGCGATCAGGTCCGCGCCGACGGCCGTCGGTTCGACTGCTTCCGTGAACTCGCCGTAACAGTTGTCGACAAATACGATAACGTCCTTGCGGATCCCGCGTATAAATGCGATCGCTTCCCGTATGCGTTCGATCGTCAGCGCTTCCCGCCACGCATACCCTCTCGATCGCTGCAGATAGATCATTCTGATCGAAGGATCCGATTCGAGCTGTTCTTTGACCGATTGAAAAGAAATCTTTCCGTCTTTCAAATCGATCGAACGGAACCGTATCGCAAACCGGGAAAGCGCGTTCGGCAGATCACCGTTAAGCCCGACGGCACTTTCCAGCGTGTCGTACGGCGTACCGGTCAGGGACAGTACCGTGTCGTTCGGTTCAAGCGTACCGGAGAGTGCAAGAAAGATCGCGTGCGTTCCGTTTGCGATCTGCGGACGCACAAGCCCCGCTTCGGCTTGCAGCGCGTCGGCAAACACTTCATCCAGCGCGTCACGCCCGATATCATCGTATCCGTATCCCTCAGTCGGCGAAAAATGCCTGACGGAGATCTTGTGTGTCTGAAACGCGTTCAAGACGCGCTCCTGGCAGATCAGGGCATTTTGATCGACCCTTTTAAACGCGTTCGCGGCGCGCTCCTCCGCCTCTCTGATCATTTTATCGATGTTCATGCATTAACTCCATTATTTGCCGGACAAGTTCATCCATTATTTGTTTCGTCGGATCAAACCATTTCGTTTCCGCATTGCGTTTGAACCAGGTAAGCTGTCTTTTAGCAAAATGCCTGGTATCCAGCTTGATCTGCTCGATCGCACGATCCGGCGTTTGCCGCCCGTTATATACGTCGTAAAGCTGCGCATACCCGATCGACTGCATCGCTCGGCAGTTCTCCGGCGTCAGTCCGCGATCGAAAAACGAGAACGCTTCCCGCATAAGTCCCTGTTCGATCATGCGATCGACTCTCTGATCGATCCTTTTGTATAACACGCCGCGGTCCATGTTCAATCCGATCCGCACGACGTTGTATGTATCGTCCGAATGCTGTGCGGATTCAAATGCCCGATTCAGCGCTGAAAACGGCTTCCCCGTGATCCGCATGACTTCCGTTGCGCGAACGACGCGTTTTTTGTCGTTCGGATGCAGCCTTTCCGCAGTGACGGGATCCGCCTTCCTGAGCGACGCAAAAAAGGCGATCGGATCGTCGTCGTATTCTTTCTCGATCGCAGCTCTTATCCCGGGATCTGAAGGCGCAGAGAAGCGCATATCGGAGAATACGGCGTCCAAATACAGTCCGCTGCCGCCGACGACGAGCGGCGTTTTCTGTCGCGTCAGAATACCGTCGATCGCGCGCCTTGCCTGCTCCCGGAAGACCGAAACCGTAAAGCTTTCGTCCGTCACATCTACGCAGTCGATCATGTGATGCGGGATCCCCTGCCGTTCCTGTTCGGTCGGTTTTGCCGATCCGATATCCATTCCGCGATACACCGCGACGGCGTCCGCGGACACGATCTCCCCGGATAAATGCTTTGCAAGCGCAACCGACAGTGCGGTTTTTCCGCATGCGGTCGGTCCGACGATGCAGAGAACGATCGGTCGGGCGCTCATACGATCCTTCGGAACATCTTTTCAAGCTCCGTCTGCGTGATGCGTACAATGACAGGACGCCCGTGCGGGCAGGTCAGCGGCATTTCGCCTTTCATGAAAGACTCCAGAAGCGCCGCTATTTCTTCTCTTGAGATCGCTTCTCCACCCTTGATCGCATGCTTGCATGCGGTCTGCATGAGGCGTTCCTTCTGAAGCTCTTGTCTGACGTTTTTTCCGTGCTCGCCGAGGATCGTCAGGACCGCATGCAGGTACGCTTCCCCGAGCAGCTGTCCGTTCAGCACGGGTACCTCACAAAGCGTCAGCGTCATTGTGCCGGACTCCAAAAGACCGAATCCCAGCTCTGTGATCCGTTCCCGGTTTGCTTCCCAGACCGAGAACTCCGTTGGCGGCAATACGATCTCCTTCGGAACAAGCAATTGCTGTGAAGTAAGTTCCGTTCGTCTTTTCGAGAGATCGTCATAGAGCTTTCGCTCGTGTGCCGCATGCTGATCGATCAGGAACATGTTTTCTCCGCGCGTTACGATCCAGTAGGTACGGAACGCACAGCCGACGATCTCAAACGGCTCGTCGGAAAACAGCGGAGAAGCGGCTTCTGCTTTTTTCTGCGTCTCCGCGGTCTCCGTGCGAACGGTAAAGCTCGGTACGCCGTCCCGGTCCTTTCGTTCACGGAACGTATTGAATCCGCTTTCCCGGTAAGAATACCCGCTTGCTTCGTCGGAATACGCATGGAAATCCACGCGCGGAACAGAGACGCCCGTCCGTGTTCCGAACGATTCTTTTGGCAGCTCCGGCTGCTTCGGCATGACCTGATCGAGCGCGGATTCCACGTGCATCTCGCTTTCTCCGAGCGCGATTTTTGCGGCGGCAGATACCGATGTGAAGATACGGTTCTCATCTGCAAACCGAACCTCGGCTTTTGTCGGATGCACATTCACGTCCACCTCCTGCGGTGCAAGAGACAGATTCAAAACGAAGAACGGGAATCTGCCGATCATCAGCCGCGTGTCGTACGCCTGTGCGACGGCAGCCGAAACCGATGCGGATCGAATGAGACGTCCGTTGATAAACAGCGTCTGGAACGTGCGGTTGTTTCTGGATATCTCGGGAAGCCCGAGATATCCTTCGATCTTCATGTATCCGTTGTCGTAGTTTACTTCTGCAAGCTTATCGGCGGTCGTCGTCCCGTAGACGCAGATGACTGCGTTCAGAAGGCTTCCGTCGCCGTACGTTTCGTAGACCGTTTTTCCGTCCGATTCATACCGGAACGAGACGTCAGGCCTTGCAAGGATCATCTTTCCGATGAAATCGCCGATGTATCCCGCCTCCGTACGCGCAGACTTCAAGAATTTCAGCCGGGCGGGAACGGACGCGAACAGTTCTTCGACCGTAAACGTCGTTCCGAAAACGCACGAACAGTCCTCCTCGACAAGAACAGACCCGTTGTCAACGATCATCTTTGTGCCGACGTCCGCGTCTGCCTGTCGCGTGATCATCGTGACGCGCGCGACGGACGCGATTGACGCAAGCGCTTCGCCGCGAAAGCCGAGCGTCAGAACACGCGAAAGATCGTCTGCCGTTGCGATCTTGCTGGTCGCGTGACGCAGGAAAGCGTTTCTGCAATCCTCACGCGCGATGCCGCAGCCGTTGTCGGTCACGATGATGCTGCGCATGCCTCCGTTTTCAATGCGGACCGTCACGGCAGTCGCGCCCGCGTCGAGCGCGTTTTCAACGAGCTCCTTCACAACGGAAGCCGGTCGTTCCACGACTTCGCCCGCCGCGATCTGATTTGCAATCTGCGGTTTTAATACATGAATAACCGCCATCGGCTATTCTCCTTTCAGCGCATCCGTGTACGAATGCAGTTTCATAAACGCTTCAATCGGAGTCATATGTTCAAGATCGATCTTCTTAAGATCGTTCAGGATCGAACGTTCCACCTTCGACTCCTGCTCTGGCAGCGGCGAAGCGGGCTCCTTCGTGTCGCGCACGAGCAGGTCAGACTGTTCGAGTTCTCCGAGGATCTCCTTGGCGCGACCGATGACCGATTCCGGAAGACCGGCAAGCTTTGCGACCTGGATACCGAAGCTCTTATCCGCCGATCCGCGAACGATCTTTCGGAGGAACAGCACGTCGTCCCCGATCTCCTTTACAGTGATGCGATAGTTCACGACGCCTTCCAGCTTGCCTTCAAGCTCCGTCAGTTCGTGGTAGTGCGTAGCAAACAGCGTCTTGGCGCCGCACAGGATCGGATTCGCGATATGCTCGAGCACAGCCCACGCGATCGACAGACCGTCAAACGTGCTCGTGCCGCGACCGATCTCGTCAAGGATCAGCAGGCTGTCCTTTGTGGCGTTGTTAATGATGTTTGCCATCTCGCTCATCTCGACCATGAACGTGCTTTGCCCGGAGGCAAGATCGTCGCTTGCGCCGATGCGCGTAAAGATGCGGTCTACGATGCCGATCTCCGCTTCATCCGCGGGAACGAACGAACCGATATGCGCCATCAGCGTGATCAGAGCGACCTGCCGCATATATGTCGATTTGCCTGCCATATTAGGTCCCGTCACGATCAGAAGACGGTTGTTTTCCAGATCGAGATTCACGTCGTTCGGAATGAACCCGTTTTTCATGGCGCGTTCGACGATTGGATGCCGGCCGTTCTGAATGCGGATCACAGGCGCGTCCGAGATCGCGGGCATCACATACCGGTTAGAAACAGCGATTTCGGCAAGCGAACGGTAGACATCCAGTCTTGCCAGAAGCGCGGCGTCCGTCTGCAATCGTTCGGTGCACGCAAGCAGAGCCTCGCGAACGGCGCGGAACAGCTCGGCTTCAAGCTCGAGCAGGCGGTCCGTTGCGTTCAGGATCTTTTTCTCAAGTTCCTTCAGCTCCGGTGTCACATAGCGTTCCGCGTTCGCAAGCGTTTGCTTTCGCTCGTAATAATACGGCACGTTTGCCGTAAAGGACTTCGTGACCTCGATATAATAGCCGAATACACGATTGTAGCCGATGCGCAGCGTCTTGATCCCCGTCGCTTCCCTCTCCCGTGCCGCGATGCTTTCAAGCATTCCCTGGCTGTCGTTGGTAATTGCGCGGAGTTCGTCCACTTCGGCATTGTAGCCCTTCCGGATTACACCGCCGTCTTTGATATTGACGGGCGGATTCGGATCTATCGCCGCGTCGATCAACCCGATCACATCGTCCATCGGGTCCAAATCGCGCACGATCGCATCGATCGCTTCCGTCGGGATCCCGCAAAGCAGCATCGTGATCGGCGTAATCTGCCGCAGCGAATTCATAAGCGCGATGCAGTCGCGTCCGTTGATCGTTCCGTATGCGATCTTGCTCGTCAATCGCTCGATGTCATAGACGGAATCGAGGTATTCACCGAGTGTTTTGCGTGTGCGCAGATCGCGCACAAAGGTGTCGACCGCCTGCAGGCGATAAACGATATCGTTCTTTGCCTGCAGTGGACAGTCGATCCAGTTGCGGAGAAGCCGCGCGCCCATACTGGTTTTTGTCGCGTCGAGCAGATACAGAAGCGTGCTCTTTTTGCTTCCGTTGAACTGCAGCGGCTGCGTCAGCTCGAGATTTCTTCGCGTCGAAGCATCCAGCTGCATAAACGTGGAACGATTCAAAAGCCTGATTGAATGGATATGCGACAGCGCGTTTTTCTGCGTATCTTCGAGATAGGAAAGAAGCGCTCCGGCAGCACCGACGGCAAGCATCTTCCCTTCCATCCCGTATCCTTTCAGCGAAGCGACGGAAAAATGCTGTTTGAGACGCTTCTCCGCCTGATCCGGATGAAACCGCACGTTGGGCAGTTTTTCAAGATAGTATGCCGAACGGATGCGTTTTAGGAGATACTCCTGTTCAAACAGAAGCTCGTTTGCGATGATCTCCGAAGGAGAAAGACGCGTAAGCTCGTCAAACAGCACCGCGGACGCACTCGTGCCATAGACCTCGCAGCTGTAGAAGACGCCTGTCGAAATATCGGAATACGCGTATCCGATCCCGTTCGGCGTGTAATTCAGAGAGAAAATGTAGTTGTTCTTCGAACCGTCGAGCATCTTTTCCTCGATGACGGTTCCCGGTGTGATCACCCGCGTGACGGATCGCGTCACAAGCCCCTTCGCAAGCGCAGGATCCTCCATCTGTTCGCAGATGGCGACCTTGTGTCCCAAAGAAATCATCTTGTTCACATACGTATCGACCGCATGGTACGGAACGCCGCACATCGGCGCGCGCTCGTCAAGCCCGCAGTCGCGCCCGGTCAGCGTCAGTTCGAGAATCTTCGATCCTTCGATGGCGTCGTCGAAGAACATCTCGTAAAAGTCGCCGAGACGGTAGAAAAGGAAGCAATCGGGATACTGCTGCTTCACTTCCATATATTGGCGCATCATCGGCGTCAATTCGTTCATCGGTTTTCCTCCTTGGAACCGCAATCCTTATTACAGGTGCCGCAGTTGCAGTCACACGGCATGGACATCGCCGCTTTTTCGCGAAGCGCGCGGTCAAGCGCGTCCTTTGCGGCGACAAACCGGCGATACAACGCATTTGATGCGATCTGCTCGGACATGTACTCGACGTCGTTCGTGAGACGGATCGCTTCCTGCGCGTCATAGTCCGGATCCTGTAAGAGATCCATCAGCTTCTTTGTTTCGGTCTCATATGCTTCGATCAAGGTCATCAGCGCTTTGTCGGCCTTGACCGATTCGCTCAGTTCCAGATAGGTTTTCAGTTCATTCATCGATCATTTCTCCCAATAACGAATTCTTATTTGATTGCAATACCTTTACGGTTACGTACCGGTTCAATAGTTCTTTGCATCCGGGAAAATACACCATCTTGAAATTCTGGTATTTCCCGTACAGCATCGTTTCCGTACCGCGTTCGTCACAGCCTTCCACGAGGATTTCCCCGACGAAGCCGATATACTTCTCGTTGTTTTCCGCTGTCTTCCTTGCCTGCAGTTCGTTCAAAGCAAAGAGACGTTGTTTTTTGATCGCTTCGGGGATCTGATCCTCCATCCGTGCGGCCGTCGTTCCCTGCCGCGGCGAGTACGCGAACGTAAACGCAGCGGCAAAGCCGACCTCTTCGACAAGCGAAAGCGTGTCTCGGAACGCTTTCTCCGTTTCTCCCGGAAAGCCCACGATGATATCTGTCGTAAACTCGATATCCGGGACCAGTTCGCGAAGCCGTTCTATGATGGACAGATAGTGTTCCCTCGTGTACTTACGGTTCATCCGTTTCAGGATTTCGCTGTTTCCGGACTGCACCGGCAGGTGTACGTGATGACATACGTTCGGAAGCGAAGCGATCGCCTGCATTACGTCTTCGTTCAGATCCTTCGGATGCGAAGACATAAAACGGATGCGTTTCAATCCCGGAACATCGGAAACGAACCGCAGCAGGTCGGCAAAGCGCATTCCTGTCGTTCCGTCGTTTCCGTACGAATTGACGTTCTGTCCGAGAAGCGTGATCTCCGTGATTCCGCTTTCGCAAAGCGCAGCGATCTCGTCGCGGATATCTTCCGGATTTCTCGAACGTTCATGTCCGCGAACATACGGTACGATGCAATACGAGCAGTAATTGTCGCACCCGTACATGATGTTGACAAACGCGCTTCTCTGATTGTCCCTCAGCTTCGGAAGCCCTTCCGCGATCGCATCGTCCGCGCGGTCCGTCACGGCGATCCTTTCCCCGTTCATAACGGCTCGCAGCATTTCCGGAATGCGATGCAGCACGTTCGTCCCGAAGATCAGACTTACATGCGAAAAACGCCGGAGCAGTTTTTTAGCCATGCCTTCCTGCTGCATCATGCATCCGCAGATCCCGATGATCATGCCGGGTTTCGCGTCCTTCAGTTCCTTGAGTGCGCCGATGTTGCCCATCAG
>CAMYWS010000021.1 GCA_947302865.1 uncultured Clostridia bacterium | reverse complement strand
CGCGTCGGGCGGGCACAGCCACATCGTGCGGGTGCACGATTACGACCGCTGCACGTTGATCGGCCGCACGCGCGACGACGCGGCGGGCGAGGCGTTCGACAAGGTTGCGCGCGTACTGGGATTGCCGTATCCCGGCGGTCCGGAGCTTGAAAAGCTTGCACGGGAGGGCGATCCGAAAGCGTTCCGCTTCCGTTCCGCGTTCAACGAGCGCGAGGACGAATTCGATATGAGCTTTTCGGGGCTCAAAACCGCGGTCATCAATCTGCTGCACACCGCGGAGCAGAAAGGGGAGGAAGTGAACCGCGCGGACGTCGCGGCAAGCTTCCAGTACGAGGTCGTTTCGATCCTCTCGGACAAGGCGGTCCGCGCGGCGAGCGATACGCTCGTGCTCGCGGGCGGCGTGTCCGCAAACGCGGCGCTGCGCGAAATGCTTGCGAAAAAAGCAAAGAAAAAGGGGATCCGCTTCTGCTGTCCCGATTTTCTATACTGCACCGACAACGCCGCCATGATCGGCAGCGCCGGGTATTATCTTCTGATGAAAGGACGCCGCGACGGACTTGACCTGAACGCGACGCCGTATCTGTCCGTCGTATAAGGGGTGTTTATGAGTTCGCTTCGCAGATCAAGGGACATGAACCTGCTTGAAGGACCTCTGCTCGGCAAGGTCTTTCTGTTTGCGCTGCCTTTGATGGCGACGAATCTTCTGCAGATGCTCTATAACGCCGCCGATATGATCATTGCCGGTATGTCCGGCGTAGATGGCGCGATCGGCGCGATCGGCACCTGCGGCGCGATGATCAACTTCATCCTGAACATCTTTTCGGGCTTTGCGATCGGCACAAACGTCGTTGTCGCGCGAAACATCGGCAGAGGAGACAAAGAAGCGACCTCGCAGTCGGTGCATACCTCGCTCGTCATGGCGGCGCTGTTCGGCGCGATCTGCGCACTCGTCGGGCTGTTTGTGAGCCGACCGATCTTGAAACTTTTAGGCGACGAAGGGTACGTTCTGGAGCTTGCGACGCTGTACACGCGCATCTATTTTGCCGGCGCGCCGTTTTTAGCGGTGTCAAACTATCTGATCGCGATCTTCCGCGCAAAGGGCGACACGCGAACGCCGCTCTTTATCCTGACGGCAACGGGGCTTCTGAACGTCGGCATGAATCTTCTGTTCGTGCTTGCGTTCGGCATGTCGGTCGACGGCGTCGCGTACGCCACGGTCATTGCGAACGCGGCGAACGTCGTGATCCTCGGGATCGTGCTGATGCGCGATTCCGGCTGGTGCCGCCTGGAACTCAGAAAGCTTCGCATCACCGGCGCGGCGATGAAGGAGATCATCCGCGACGGTCTGCCCGCGGGGGTGCAGGGCATGCTGTTTTCGCTTTCGAACATGCTGATCCAGAGTACCATCATCGGCATCAACAATACCATGTGCCCGGGCGGGTCCGCGGTCATCGACGGCAACGCGGCGGCGACGAACCTCGAGGGCTTTGCGTACGTCGCGACGAACTCGGTCTATCAGGCGGCGGTCACGTTCACAAGCCAGCACCACGGCGCAAGGAAGTACAAGCGCATCGGCACTGTCATGCGCTGCTGCTATTTCGTGACGGGACTCGTGGCGATCGCTGCAGCGGCGATCCTGCTGATCTTGCGCCATCCGCTGCTGTCCCTGTATATCCAGAACGGCAGCGATCTCGCGCTCGAAACCGCGTACACGCGCTTCTATATCAACATTGCGCCGTATTTCACACTTGCGTTCATGGAAGTCGGCTCGGGCGTTCTGAGAGGTTTGGGCAAGTCCACGCTGTCCACAGTCATCTCGCTGCTCGGCTCGTGCGTATTCCGGCTTCTGTGGATCTATTTCATCTTCCCGCTGCACCCCGAGCTCTGGATGGTGTACCTCTCCTATCCCATCTCGTGGGCGCTGACCGCGCTGACGCACTTTACGGTTTCGATGATCGTGCGCAGACGCTGTTTGCGCATGTATCCGGAGCCGATGGACGTGCTGTAAGCACATCGGCATCATCTTTTCAAGGAGGAATGTTTCATATGAGAATCATTCGTATTCTGATAATCGCCCTGTGCATGCTCCTGCTGCTTGCCTGCGGCGGATCACCTGCGGAACCTGCTGTAATGACGACAGCGGTACCGGCCATGGCAGACGCTTCCGCCGCGACGGAAAAGCCGGCAGAACTGGACGAGGATATCGTTGTGGTGCTGACGACAGCACCGGAACAGCTGCCGGATGCGCCGATCCGGACCCCGGAAGCGGTCGAAACGGCCGAGCCGACCGAAACAGCGGAGCCAACGCCGACGTTCGTTGGCAATGCGCGTCTTGACACTGGTGAATTTGACAGCTATTTTGACGATGCGGTGTTCATCGGTGATTCGCTGACGTCCTATTTTAAGAACTATGTGCTTGGCAAACGAAACACCGACGTGCCGGGGTATCTCGGGAAAGCACAGTTCATGTCAATCTCCAAGATGAGTGCCAAGATCGCGAGCAAGAATCGGATCGATAAGGAAGAGGTAAACTTTCTCGTGCGGGGACGCAGCACGTCTCTCACTGAAGGCATCAAGCAGACAGGCGCGAAGAAAGCGTTTCTGCTGCTCGGTCTGAACGATCTGGGCTTCCGCGATTGGGATGAGACGTATGGCTACTTTGAAAAGATCGTTGATCTCATTTTGGAGAAGAATCCGGATGTGGAACTGATCGTGCAGGGGGTGCTTCCGGTGCGGGACGAGTTTATCAAAAACAAAACGATCAAGGCGTTTCTGAAAAAGGAAAACATCAAAATGCAGGATTTCAACATCCGGCTCGCTGCGCTTTGTGCGGAAAAAGGCGTCACTTTTCTGAATTTTTCCGCGGAACTGGAGGATGAAAACAGGGAGCTTGCAAAAAACTACTGCAGCGACGGCAGATGTCACCTGAGTCCTGAAGGGGAGGATATCTGGGTGCGCGCGCTGCGACGGCTTGCCGCGGAGCGCATGCTCGGCAACGTAACCTTTGAAACGCCGTAACAAAATGTGACACAACACAAAGAGCCGCATGTTCGCATGCGGCCCTTTTAGCATCAAACAACAGAGGACCGTCGTTTTTATTCGGCATTTTTCCACGGTTCCGCTCCGGAAACGATGGTATCTTGTTTTTGAAAACAAGGAAAGGCGTATCGTTATGGTGCAATACATGCGGGCAAAAAAGAAAACAGCAGCTGTCCCGGGGGGTTTATGCTGCTGTGGCATGGGGATCTCTTTAGCGTAAAAAACCTTCCCGCTGCAGGGAAGGTTTTGTTTCGTTACATCAGCTTGCAGACCGCATCAGCGAATGCGGCGGGATCGTCCAGCGGCAGTCCCGCGATGAGCTTTGCCTGCGCAAGCAAGAGCTCCGCGTACTCTTTGAGCTGCTCGTCGTCGAGCTCCTTAAGCTTTGCAAAGACCGGATGGTCCGGGTTCAGCTCGAGGCAGAACGTCATCGGGATATTCGCGCCGTTCGGCGTCTGCCGCAGCACCTTGTACATCTCCACGCTCATGCCCTCGTCGCCCGCAAGACACGCGGCGGCGGATTTCAGCCGGTCGGTCAGGCGCACGTCGCGCACCTTGTCACCGAGCGCGGTTTTCACGCGTTCCATAAGCGGCTTTTCTTCCTCGGCGCGCTGTTCAAACGCCTTCTTCTCCTCTTCGGAGGAAAGGTCGAGATCCGGGTCGGAGACAGACTTGAACGGCTTTTCCTGATACGATTCGAGGATCCTGAGCGCAAACTCGTCAACGTCCTCGGTCAGGCACAGGATGTCGTAGCCCGCGTCCGCGACGCGCTCCGCCTGCGGGAGCTTCTTGACCTGAGAAAGCGTTTCGCCGGCGGCGTAATAGATATCCTTCTGCGCTTCGGGCATCGCGTCGACGTACTCCTTTAAGGTCACGGGCTTGTCCTGCTTACGCGAGAAGAACAGCAGCGTGTCCTTCAGGAAGTCCTTATTCATGCCGAACTTGTCATACACGCCGAACTTCAGCGTACGTCCGAACGCCTTGTAGAATTCCTCGTAGGTCTCGCGCTCCTCACGCTGCATGCGAAGAAGCTCGGAAAGGATCTTCTTTTTGAGATTGTTCGCGATGGCGGAAAGCTGCCGGTCGTGCTGCAGCATTTCGCGCGAGATGTTCAGCGACAGATCGGGGGAGTCGACCAGCCCCTGCACGAAGTTGAAGTATTCCGGCAGAAGCTCCTCGCAGTGCTCCATGATCATGACGCCGTTTGCGTAGAGCTTCAGTCCGCGCTTGAAGTCCTTCGTGTTGAAATCAAACGGCGGACGCTTCGGGATATAGAGCAGCGCCGTATAGGACAGCATGCCCTCCGTGTTGACGTGCAGCGTGGTGATCGGGTCCTCGAAATCATGGAACGCGTCCTTATAAAACTGCGCGTATTCTTCCTTTGTGATCTCGCTCTTGTTCTTACGCCACAGCGGAACGCGGCTGTTCAGCGTCTTGTCCTCGACGACCGTTTCGTATTCGTCGCTGTCCTCCTTCTTGCGGGAACGCTCGACCTGCATCTTGATCGGATAGCGGATGTAGTCGCTGTACTTTTTGACGAGCGATTCAAGCCGGTAGGTCTCCAGGAATTCGCCGTACGATTCCTCATCGCCGTCGTCTTTCAATGTCAGCACGATCTTCGTGCCGATCGGTTCGTAATTCGCGGGCTTTACCGTGTAGCCGTCCTCGCCCTCGGATTCCCAGACCGCCGCTTCTTCGCCTTCCTTATGCGACCAGACCGTGACCTTCTTTGCCACCATGAACGCCGCGTAGAAGCCGACGCCGAATTTACCGATGATGTCGATGTCCTCGGCGTTTTCATGCTCCGCGCGGAACGCCTGTGTGCCGCTTTTTGCGATCGTGCCGAGGTTTTGTTCCAGCTCGAGGGCGCTCATGCCGCAGCCGTTGTCTGTGATCGTCAGCGTTCTTGCGTCCTTGTTCGGCTCGAGCCGGATCGTAAACTGTTCTTTATCCACGCCGGTCTCGCCGCGCTGCATGGCGGCGTAGTAACGCTTGTCGATCGCGTCGGACGCGTTGCTGATCAGCTCGCGCAGAAAGATCTCGCGATGGGTATAGATCGAATGGATCATCAGGTCCAGAAGCTTCTTGGATTCCGTTTTGAATTGTTTCTTGCTCATAGTACGCCTCAAAAAAGATGTTTTAGCACTCTCGTCTTTCGAGTGCCAAGCTTATGATAGCCCCGCTGTATAAAAAAAGCAAGCCCTTCGGAAAAGAGTTTGCTTGATTGTCACAATTTCGTCGCAGCGTGCCCGGCAGGTCGATTCTCCTTCCGGAGAGTTCTTTCATTCTCCTCAGAACACAAGCGTCAGGTTGTTCCAGCCGAGGGAGTTCAGATAATTCGCTTCCTTTGCGGTCTTCATGACCATGCGGATGCCGACGTGCGCGGTCGGATCGTCCGATTCGTGCAGTTTCAGATAGTGCACCGGATCGAAATGCACACAATCGTCGCGGATGCGGATCACGCGCGCGTCCTCTTCGAGTACCAGACGGACGTCGATGTGATGCTTTTTCCGGTCTGCGCAAAAGCCATGGGTCACGATGTTGACCGCCATCTCCTCGATGCACAGTCCGATCAGCGTGCTTTCGCGGCGGTCGAGTCCGTGCGACCGGCAGAACGCGACGGCTTCTCCGGAAACGGCGATCGCGTCCTGCGCGCTCTGTACCGAGCGTTCCAGACAGTTCTCCGCCGACGTGCCGAATCCCGGTTTCAGCATGCTGTATGCGTCTGCGGACAGCGTAATGCGTCCGCGGTATTTCCAGACGACGGCCGAAAACGCGATCAGCGTAGCCGTTTCCCCGCATAGATACCCGAGCCAGACGCCGGTGATCCCGCAAAACCGGCTCAGCACAAACCCGAACAGCGCGGGGAAAAGCAGATTCTGCAGAACGGAGATGATCTCGGCAAAGCCGATGCGGTTGACGCCCTGGTAGTAGTTTTTGAACGAGGCGTTCAGCGCCGACGGCACGATCGACAGCACGACCAGCCGCAATCCGTGCGCCGCGATCCGAACGGCGTCCGCGCTGTCGCCGAGGAACAGCGTCACCAGCGGGACGGCGACGAGCAGCTCGATCACCATCACGGCGACGTCAAGCAGGATCGCATAGACCGTCATCGTCCGAACCAGTTCACGGATGGAATTCCGGTCGCGGTCTGTATAGAAAACGGACGCGAGCATCATGGCGACGGAGCCGATGCCGCCGCCGAAGCAGTAGCAGAGATTGCTCACCGTGGAGATGACCGAGAACGCGGCGACGGCGACGGTCCCCGCCGACGTTTCCAGCAGGCGGTTGAAGAACAGAACGAGCAGCACCGTGCTGATCTGGTTGATGACCGTGGGAACGCCGAAGGATACGAGGTCTTTGAATACGCGCGGCCGCATCAGGCGGAAGCGGAACCGGAACATGCAGTCCTTCCGGAAAAAATACAGGAAGCCGATCCCGAGCGCGATGTAGTAGCTCAGCGTGGAAGCAAGCCCCATGCCGAACGTGCCGCCGCGGAAGACGAAAACGTTCAGAAGATCAAACAGGATATCCGAGACGGTCATGGCGGCGACGGCAGCGATCAGCCGCGTCCGTCTGCCGGACAGCTGCAGAAAGGGGACCATGATCTGCGCGCACAGGAATGCCGGCGCGCCGATGATAAAGCCCTTGATATAGTTCTTTGTCAGATCGAAGACGGGGTTGTCCGGAGAGGCGGAACCGGCGCCTAAAAGACTTGTAAGCGGATCCAGCAGTAAAAAGACCAGGATCAGTCCGACTGCCGAGATCGCGAAGGAGAGGAACATGGCCGCGGTAAAACAGGCGTCGGTGCCCTCGCGGTCGCCGCTGCCGATCGTCTTGCCGCAGACCACCTGCACGCCGGCGGAGATCATGCCGCCGAGCGCGGCGAACACCAGAAGCAGCGGCGTCGCAAACCCGTATGCGCTCATGGAATCCACGCCGAGAAACCGACCGATCATGATGCTGTCGATCAGCATGCACAACGTCACGGTCATCATCGACACGACCTGTGTGGCAAGCATCTCGCGAAACAGTTTTCTGATCATCGTCTTTCATCCCCGCTGACGTCCGGTTTACAGCAATTATAGCACAGGTCCGCGCAGGAATCAATGCTTTCCGACGGTCGGAACGTCGAAGAAGCGCGTCCGTTCCGGGGCGCGCTTTCAAAACCTTTTGATCAGCCGTTGATGAGATACG
Organism: uncultured Clostridia bacterium; assembly: GCA_947302865.1. Next base: position 4,587 of record CAMYWS010000021.1, on the reverse strand, counting down.
CCGCGAGGTTCAGATACCCCGCAAAGCAGAGCCAGAGAAGATAGGGGATCTGCAACAGTCCCGCGGACTTTCGCACGCGGTAAAACGCGAAGGTCATCCGGATCGCGCAGCCGAACATACCGAGGAGCACAAAGAACGCGGCAAGCCGAAGCTCCAGCGCAAAGAACAGCGGCGACCAGAGAAAGTTCAGGACAAGCTGCGCGTAAAACGGGATCAGCGCATCCTTTTTGCCCCACGGGTACGCGTTCCATACAAGCCCCGCGCCGAACCCCATGAGAAGATAGAGAATCGTCCACGCGGTGATGAACACCCACGGCGGCGGCTGCAGCGCGGGCTGCGGCAGCGCGGCGTTCCGCTGCATGCCGTTCATTGAAATGAGCGCGGAAAGACCGCCCACCGCAAGCGGCAGCAGCGTCCACAACAAATACGAAAGGTCGATTTTCTGCTTCTTGTTCATGGAAACAGTATATGCGCCGACAGCGCGGCGCATACCTGCAAACGGATATGAAAAATGCGGTCAGCGGAACGCGCGGTCGATCTGTTCTTCCGCCTTTTTGAGGATCGCTTCCGCGTCCGCGCCGAAAATGTCCAATCCCTCGGCGCAGAAGAGCTTTGCGTCTTCGATACCGTAAAACTCTTCGCCGAGCGCTCTCACATAGCCGAAGCCGTAATCGTGGCTGCGCACCGGTCCGCCGGCCGTCGCGACGTATACAAGCTTTTTTGCACGGCAGAGCGAAATCGGACGATCGCTGTCCGTATAGAAGAAGGTCAGACCGACGACGTTGATCTGCTCGAAATACTGCTTGAGCGCTGCCGGAAAGCTGAGGTCCCAGTGCGGCGCGGCGATCACAACCGTATCCGCGCGGACAAACTGTTTCGCAAGGTCGAAGATCGGATCGGAAAAATCGCCCGCCGCGATGCACGCGTCGCGTTTACGGAGAAACGCTTCGTCCGCCTTCGGAAAATCGACCGTTTCGAGCCGGACCGTTTCGATCGTGTCGGAAAGGTGCGAAAGGACCCGTTTTGCAAGCCGTCTTGTGCGGGACGCCTCCCGCACGCATGCGTCGATAAACAGGATCATAGGCGCTTCAATCGACAAACACGCGCGTTTTCAGCCGCTGCATCGCTTCCTCGACGAGCGAAGCAGGCAATGCGACGTTCAGGCGGATGCTGTCCGGCTCGCCGAAGTCCGCGCCGCGCTGCCAGATCACGCCCGCGCGCACGCCGCGGCGCAGCAGCTCGTCCATCGGTACGCCGTGCGCCTCGCACCATTCCCTGCAGTTCAGAAACAGCATATACGTGCCCTCGGGCAGAAACATCGAAACGCCGGGGAAATGTGATTCCATGAAGTATTTGACGTAGCAGAGATTGCCGTACAGCACCGCACGAAGCTCGTCGAGCCACTTTGCGCCGTCCGGACTGTACGCGCCGAGGAGCGCGTGCAGCGAAAGCACGTTGCAGGAATTGTAGAACGTCGCTTTGCCGCAGTCTGTTACGGGCTTATTCAGTTCGTCGTTGTAGATGATATGGTACGAGCCGATAAGCCCCGCGAGACTGAACGTCTTCGAAGGCGCATAGAACGCGATCGTACGCTGCTTTGCGTCTTCATTGACACTCTGTGTCGGGATATGCCTGTGCTCCCCGAAGGTCAGGTCCGCCCAGATCTCGTCGGACAGCACAATGCATCCGCAGCGGCGGTATACGTCCATCGCCTGCTCGATCTCCGCTTTCTCCCACACCCTGCCGCAGGGATTGTGCGGCGAGCAGAAGATGACGACCCTGATCCCGTTTTCGAGAATTTTCCGCTCCATGTCGGCATAGTCCATGCGCCAGACGCCGTTTGCGTCGCGCGTAAGCGGACTTGTGACGACGCGGCGGTGCAGGTCTTCAAGCACGTGCAGAAAGCCGATATAGGTCGGGCTGTGCACAAGGATCGGATCGCCGTCGCCCGTCAGCGAACGGAGCGCAGCGGAAACGCCGCCGAGCACGCCGTTTTCATAGCCGATGTGCTTTTTTTCGAGTCCCTCGACGCCGTGACGCGTCTTCTGCCACCACTTGATCGCGTCAAAATACGCGTCCGGCAGCATGAAATAGCCGTAGTTCGGATGGTCGAGCCGCTTTCTGACCGCCTGGACAATGCTCGGCGCGGTCGGAAAGCTCATGTCCGCAACCCACATGGGGATCGGGCGCAACCCGTCCTCGACGGTCACATCGGGATAGGGGATCACGTCGACCGCGAGCGCGTCCTTTCCGCGCCGGTCAAGGATCGTGGTGAAATCGTACTCCATAAAACCCTCCTTTGCATGCAAAGCGGCGGGGGAAAGTCCCTCGCCGCCTATGACTTTTATACTGTTTTTTGTGAAATGCCCTTGATCGTGTAGACCGTCCAGTCGTGGTCCGAGAAGGTCAGCACGGAATCGCAGTACGGGCACTTGATGCTCTCGTTGACAGACAGCGGCGCGCCGCAGTTCGGACAGTGACGCTCGGAAACGCCCTCGCTTCTCGGCTCGGTCATCTTTCCGATCGGACGCGACAGCGAATACTCGTAGGTCATGAACTTCTCGTGATCGCGGCTTCCCGCAAGGACCTTGCCGGTCTCGTCGTCCAGCGTGTAATCCGTGATGCGCGCATAGATCTCGGCGACGATCACGTCCTCGCCTTTGTCCTGATAGCAACCCTTGAGGTCCACGGACAGCACGGCGACGCGCTCAACGTAGTTGGTGCGGTGCGCGGCTTTGAGCAGCTTCATCTGCCGGTCAAACTGCTGATACAGCGCGTCCGCAAAGTACGGACGGATCGGCTCGACGTCGCGCTTTGTACAGCAGTCCTGCATCTTGATATACAGGTTCTGCAGCCATTCCTTGAGATCCTCTTCCGAGAAGTTCGGATCGCGTGACTGAAGCTCCGAGACCGGATGCAGCCTGGAAGCGGCGGTGCGCGTTGCGCCGGGCGTGACGGTCCGGTTGTTCGGCTTCTTGCTCTTTGCAAACACGGCAATGAGGATCACGACCACGACGACCGCGACAATGATGAGGTCCGATGCGTCGCAGGAATCGCCGGAGCGCGTGGAATAGTATCCGCCGGACGAGCTGCTCCAGTCGGAACTGCCCCAGTCGGAGCCGCCGCCCCAATCGGAGCCGCCGCCTCCGCCGTAATCGCCGCCGCCGGAAAAATCGCCGAGATCGGCGTGTCCGATGCGGGGTGTGAGCACGAACGCCGCGACAAGCAGCGCGGACAAAAGAACCAGCAGGATCCGTTTTTTCATAGAAATCTCCTTTTCAGAGGGAATGTTGTCGTTTTCTACAGTATATCATATTGTCCGGAAAGTGCAACATCCTTTCCGCGGGCGGAAAGTACGGCAGAGTTGTAAAATCATTGGAAACACGGTGCCGGTATCGTTGACCCGGGAGAAAAGGCATGATACGATATCGCTATCAAGGAACGCGCAAAATGCGCGGCGGAGGATCGTATGAAGTGCAAAAACTGCGGCGCGACGCTCGACGAAGGCGCGCTGTTCTGTCGGAGATGCGGGACCTCGGTGCCGCAGGAGCCGGAACCGAATCGGATACAGCGCAAGCCGAAAAAGAGCGCGCTTTCCGGGATCGCGGACAAGGTCGCCGGATGGTTTGGAAAGGTCGGGAAGTGGTTTTCCGGCACGTTTGCCATGATCAAAAACCGGTTTGCCCGCCTGAAAACCGCAAAACCGGCGCAGAAGCGCAGGTTCCTGCTGATGAGCTGCGCGTGCGCGGCGCTGCTTATCGTGCTGATCGTCGTGATCGCGTGCGCCGCCTCCTGCAATCGCGGGATAAAGTACGAAACGCCGGAGAAGCTGACCGAGGCCGTCATCGAAACGCTTGAGAAAGGCGACGGCGAAACACTTTACAACATGGCGGGGCTGTCGCATAAGGTTCTCGGTGAGCACACGGAGCTGTTCGGCGCGGGCGACACGCCCGAGGCGGTCATGCAGGGATATTACAAACGCCTTGCGGGAGATCTGAATTCTGAGCTTACGGCGGAGTTCGGGGAAGGGTACCGCCTGGAGGGACACACGGAAACGACTGTCGTTACCGATGCGACGATCTTTGAGACAAACCGCGCGCTCGGACTTGAGGCGGAGCGGTACGCCGAGGTCGCGGGTCCGCTTTTCGTCGGCGATGCGTCCGTTGCGAACCTGCGCGTCGTCGCGGTCGAGCTGGACGGCGAATGGAAGCTGCTCGCCGTGTATCTGTACTGAAGAAACGCATTGCAAACGCCCGAAAAGGGCGTTTTTTTCTTGCCATCTTCCGTGCTTTCCTGTATAATTAACTATCATGGATCGGTATGCGCCTCTGGCGCGGAAAGGATTCCCTATGCGGCTTTGCAAACGGTTGCTCTCGCTTCTTCTCGGCCTTGTCCTTTCGCTCTCGCTGCTGCCTGCGGCGGATGCGGCGACCGGCACGCTGGTCAAGAACTCCGGTACGCGGCACGAGGCCTGCACCGCGCTTTCAAGCCAGGCGCAGGCGTACTATACCGGCAATAACACCTACGACGTCGTCAGCGGTCTTGCGGCTTCGTCGACAAACCCGATGAACAGCGCGATGTTTTCGC
>CAMYWS010000020.1 GCA_947302865.1 uncultured Clostridia bacterium | reverse complement strand
CGCTTTCGAGCGTGTCGAGATCGCGGATGATCTCGTCGTAGTCGAAGATGTTCGGCTCGTCGTAATTGATGTGCACGCGCTCTTCAAACGGCAGCTCCGGAAAGCTCTTGTAGTAGCAGTCCTGTCCGATGATGACGCAGCTGCACGAAAGGCTGTCCTGAATCCTCTTTGCCAGCGTGCTCTTGCCGCTGCCCGATGCGCCGCAGATACCCACAATGATCATAAATGCGTCCCCCTCCGAAAAATCCTGTTCTTATTGTACCGCAAACAGCGCCCGCTTGCAAGAGTCTTTCCCCGTCCCGTGTTGATTTGTGCCGATCCGATTGACATTTTGCGCAAATTGTACTATATTTTTTATATACGATCCGGCGGACGCCGCGAAATACGGCCGTTCCGGAAAGGAGATCAGCATGAGGATCATCACCGTAAGCCGCGAATTCGGTTCCGGCGGACGCGAGCTCGGAAAGCGTGTCGCCGACATTCTGGGCTTCGACTACTACGACAGCGAAATCATTTCCGCGATCGCGCAAAAGAGCGGGCTCGACCCGAACTTCGTCGAGAGCACGCTGGACAATCACGGTTGGCAGGACTTCCCGGTGTCCTTCGGCGGCACGATGCACTCGGTCGCCTACATGAACGCGAGCAAGATCGACCTTCTCGTGCAGCAGAAAAAGGTCATCGAGGGGATCGCCGCGCTCGGTAAGGACTGCGTCATCATCGGCAGAAACGCCGACGCGATCCTGAAGGACCGTCATCCGTTCAGCATCTTCGTCTGTGCCGACCGGGAAGCGAAGATCGCCCGATGCCGCGCACGCGCGCGGGAGGATGAAAAGCTCACCGACCGCGAGCTCATCCGCAAGATGAAGGAGATCGACAAGGCGCGCGCCCGCACCCGCGAATTCTTAACCGGCAGCGAATGGGGGCATTGCCAGAGCTACCATCTCACCGTCAACACCGGCGACTGGGACATGAAGGCGCTTTCCGCCGCCGTCGCCGCCTTTGCGGAGAAGTGGTTCGAATCGCAAAATGAGCATTAAGCTTTCCGACCATTTCACTTACCGGAAACTGCTGCGATTTACCCTGCCGTCCATCGCCATGATGATCTTTACCTCGATCTACGGCGTGGTCGACGGGTATTTTGTTTCCAATTTCGCCGGCAAGGAACCGTTCGCCGCGGTCAACTTCATCATGCCGTTCATCATGATCGTTTCGACCGTCGGGTTCATGCTCGGTACGGGCGGCACGGCGCTGGTCTCAAAGACCTTCGGCGAAGGCGATCCCGAACGCGCGAACCGGTATTTCTCTCTGTTCGTTTACACATCTTTTTTGCTCGGCATTCTGTTTTCGGTTCTCGGCATTGTTTTTCTGCGTCCGATCGCTGCGTTTTTGGGCGCGACCGATACGCTTCTCGAAAACAGCGTGATCTACGGCAGGATCGTGATCGCGGCGATGCCGTTCTTCGTTCTGCAGCTGCTGTTTCAGAGCTTCTTCGTCGCGGCGGAAAAGCCGAATCTCGGCTTTTGGGTGATCGTCGCAGGCGGTGTCACCAACATGATCGGCGATTGTGTGCTTGTAACGCTGCTCCCGCAGGAGCTGAAGCTTTCCGGCGCGGCGATCGCGACCGCGCTCGGACAGCTCGTTGGCGGCGGCGTTCCGCTGATCTATTTCTTCCAGAAAAACGGCAGCATCCTGCGGCTCGGAAAAACACGCTTCGACGGCAGAGCGCTCTGGAAGGCGACGACAAACGGCGTTTCCGAGCTTGTCAACAGCGCGGCGATGAGCGTCGTCGGCATGGTCATGAACGTGCAGCTGCTGAAATACGCCGGTGAAAACGGCGTTGCCGCGTACGGAGTCATGATGTATGTGAGCATGATCTTTTCCGGCGTGTTCATCGGCTACTCGGTCGGCACCGCGCCGGTCATCGGCTTTCATTTCGGTGCAAAGAACCATCCGGAGCTTTCGAATCTGCTGAAAAAGAGCCTTGTTCTGCTCCTCTGCGGCGGTGTTCTGATGGTTGCGGCGGCGGAAGCGCTCGCGAAACCGCTCGCGCTGCTGTTCGTCGGCTACGACGCTGCGCTCATGCAGCTTACCGAATCCGGCTTTCGTATCTTCGGGCTGTCATTCTTCTTCATGGGCTTTGCGATCTTCGGCTCGGGCTTCTTTACCGCGCTGAATGACGGCGTGACCTCCGCGATCATCTCCTTTCTGCGGACGCTCGTGTTCGAGCTTGCCTCGATCCTTCTTCTGCCGCTGCTGTTCGGAACAACGGGACTTTGGTGTGCGATCGTCGTTGCGGAGCTGATGGCGACCGTGCTCTCCTTCCTGTTCATGGCGATCAAGCGCAGACGGTTCGAATACTGATCATACATATGAAAAAGCCGCGGGACGTCCCGCGGCTTTCTTTTGTATGTCCTTACTTCAGCTTGACCGTCTGCAGCTTCTCCATCGTTTCGAACGACAGTACCGTGACCGCGTCCGTACCGATCACGTAGAACGCGTCGCCCACAAACAGCCCGCGCGCACCGTCGTACCAGGAATCGCCGGTCCCGATCGTTCCGACCTCACGGAATGAATCGCCCTCGACGCGGAACACATGGTATTCGTTGTCCGCCGGGAACGCAACCGTTTGGGTGTTGACGTCGACAAACACGATCTTGTGATTATACTGTACCGATGTATAATTCACGTCTTTGACGGATAGCTTGAACGCCTCCGTGACGTTTGCGCGATCGGAGATATCGAACATGGAAAGCTTTACGTTTTCCGTCCATCCGTGCTCCTCGTCCGCGTCGTAGCCGATACCCAAAAGCTTTCCGTCGCCGAACGGATGCAGATACGCAGAGAATCCGGGGATCTTGAGCGTCGACAGGATCGAGGGATTATATGGATCGGAGAGATCGACCGAGAACAGAGGATCGACCTGCCGGAACGTCACGAAGTACGCCGTGTCGCCCATGAACCGTACGGACTGCACGCGCTCATCCTTCGCAAGATCCGTGATCTGCCCGACCGTATTGAATTCGCCGTCGAACACATACAGCGCGCAGTCGCTGCTGCTGTTCCACTCATAGGTGTCGATTCCGTCCGTCCAGATGGTCTGTTCGCTGTCGGAGCGGGTCACGACAAACCGGTAATATCCGTTGTACGCATCCATGCTGAACTGGTTCAGAAGCGTTCCGTTCAGCTTCGCGCTTGCCTTCGCCTCGATATTGCCGCCCTCGATCGAGAAGCGGAACAGATTCGTGTGCGAGCCGGAAACGATCTTCACAAAATGTCTGCCGTCATCGGCAGTCTGCTCGTCGCTCTGTTCGCTGTTCCATTCGTCGGACGCGATCAGAAGGTCCGCGCCGCTGCAGTATACGTTGGTGCAGCCGCCGAGCACTGCCTTATGCGAGTCGAGCTCGGTTCCGTCCGCGGCGTCGATCGTCGTGACGAGCGTAAAGCCGTTTTCATCGGAATCCGGGTTGACGTAGATATCGTCGGGCAAGAGTGTGACGGTCTCATCGTTCGTGACGACTTTCGGGCAGTAAGTGCTGACAGGCATTTCGTCGATCGCGCGCCAGTACCAGATGCGGTAATCCGAAACGATCACCAGCATGCCGTCCACGAGCCGCGCGGTGCGGTAGTTGCCCTGCAGCCGGTGCGACACGATCCGTTTCGGCTCGGTGCGGTCGCCGAGATCGTACGTCTCCGCGAAGGTGAAGGTACGGTCCTCGTCGCTGACGTTTTCGCTCCAGTCGCTGTGCGTGCCCAAAAGATACAGGCGGTCGCCGTACAGCATCATCTCGCTGTATTCGCGCCAGTAGCTGTCCTTTTCCGAAGGCGATTTCAGCTTGATCGTGCCGACGATCTTCGTATCCGCGCCGTCCGCAGAAAGGATAAACACCTTGCGTTTTGACAGGTTCAGCGCATAGATCCATGTACCGTCCGTCTTGACGATGTCCGCCTCGTCGACGCCTTCGACCTGATTGTTCGTGCCGGAGTAGTTCTTTGCCGAACCGTCGTCCGACACGCCCTGCACGCCGTTTGCCGTTATCACGGCGTCCGGCATCGGAGCGGGCGCTTCTTCCGGCATTGCCTCCATCGGCGCTTCTGCAGCCGCTTCATCTACATCCATCATTCCTCCGCCCACAGAATACATGCCGCCTCTGATTTTTGATCTGCGTGCCTGCATGACCTCGCCGAGCTGTTCATAGGATCCGACGGCAAACGACGCGTTTTGTCCGGGCGCTCCTGCCAAAACCGCGGTTTCCGCCGTCAATGTGTAGCTTGCGTCGGCTGTTATCTGCTCCGAGCGTTGGGCGTTCTTTGTATTTGATGTATTAATGCCGACGACGATCGCGATGCATGCCGCGGCCGTCGCTGCGACCGCGGGGATCGCGACCAGCCACGGCCTTCGTCTGCTGCTCTTCTCCCGTTCGCTGCGCAGCCGTTCGACCCGCTTCACCCTGATCTCGTCAAGCAAGTCCTCCCGCACGCGGATAGCGTCGTTTTTGTTTCGGTACGCGTCCTTAAACTTCATAGTCTCCTCCAAGCATCTCTTTCAGCATTCCTCTTGCACGGTGCAGCCACGATTTTACGGTCGATTCGGTCGCGCGCATCACGGTCGCGATCTCCTTTACGGAATAATCCTCGTAGTAGTACAGATGGATCGCCGTACGGTATTTTTCCGGGAGCTTCAAAACCGCGTCGTACACGGTAGAATCGGGCGTTTCGTCCTCGCTTGAAAGCTCGCCCATGGCGTCCTCCGGCGCGCTGTGCCGCCGGAACGCGCTTCCCAGAAGCGTTTTCGAGCAGTTGAGCGTGACCTTGATGAGCCAGGCCTTCTGATGCTCCGCGCTCTGGAAAACGGGGTTGTTCTTAAGGCACCGCAAGAACACCTCCTGCACGACGTCTTCCGCGTCGGCCACACTCTTGGTCCGTACCAGCGCAAGACGGTAGATCATGTCGCCGTACAGTTCAAAGAGTGCGTCGAGGTTGTTGTTGACGGGTTCGCTGCTTTCGATTCGCATGCTTTGTTCCACGTTTTTTTGCTCCTCACATATAATACCGGAAAGAGACGGTTTCGGTTGCGGCGATTTGCCGCGTTTTTTGATCAATGCGCTTCCTGATTCCGGAAAAACGGCGCGCGGCTAACTGCCCGCGCGCTGTTTTCGGTTTCTTTATTCCGCCTTGTTCAGCTGTTTCAGAAACGCCTCATAGATCCCTTCGAACATCTTCTGCTGGAACGCCTCGTCCTGCAGGTTTGCGCGTTCGCTCTTGTTGTCCCAGTTGCCCAGGATGATCCGCACGCACGGGCATCCGCACTTGGACGATACCTGGTCGTCGCTGTTGCTGACCTTTTCGACGCCGTCCTTCTTATTGCTGCCCTTCTGCTTCGGGATACCGGTCGCAGCCGAGTATTCGTCGATCAGAAGCTGTGCGAAGTCCAGATTGCTTTTCGTCCCTTCCACGAAGCAGCCGGACGTTTTTGCCGAGATGTGATTGCAGAACAGCCGCAGCGCGATGTCGCATTCGGCGTCCTTGATGATCTTCGCGCGCTTGGTGGTGCTCAGCTCGTTGTTGTTCTCTCGTGTGATGACGACCGTCGCGCCTTTGGATTCGAGGAATTCGCCGAGCGCGTTGGCAAACGCAAGATCGTATTCTCCCTCGGCTTTATTCTTCGAACCGCCGCGCATCGGGTCAAGACCGATCGTGACGCCGGCAAGCGGCGCGTTCGGATCGCGTTTCGGATCGTACGTTGCGGCAGGGTCCGGCGTTTCCGGCTCAAGCGGCGGCGGGGTCGGGGTTTCCGGAACGGGTGTTCCGACGTCCGGCGTTTCCTCGACGGATTCCGTCGGCGCAAGAGACGGCTCGTCCGTCAGTTCCGGCGCGGGAGTCGCTTCCGCCTCCTGCGTGGGTACGGCGCGTTCTCCGTTCAGCTCCGACTTTGCGCAGGTGAGCATCTGCTTGATGTATCCGCCTTTTGCCAAAAAGATAACGCCGACGATCAGCCCGATGACCAGAATGATCATCGCGCAGAACAGCGAAAATCCCAAAGGATTCGTGATCTGAAAATGTTTTCTCCTGTTTTTGATACGTTTCATGGGTTTGCTCCACCTCCGCGATCATTTCCTGTTATTCCATTTTAGCACGCATTTTGCAAATCGGAAGCGATTTTGCATTTCGTTTACAAAAAGATTAAAAAAACTCCGCAAAACGGATACAAAATCGGGAAAATATGGTATGATATCCGTATGCCAAACGTATGTACGCATCTTCTGTTCGGCGCGCGCGTCGCCGAAGCGGTCAATAAGCCGCTCGCTTCGCTCGGGGATCTCTATCTCCTCGGCTGTCTCGGTCCGGATTATTATTTCTATGACCGCCTGCCGCCGACGCCGTTTATACCGCATCAAAAAAAGCACGGCAACGTCCTGCACGGGCTCGACTGCGGCGTGCTGTTTTCCGCGCTTTCCGAAAAAGCCGACGCGTCCCTGCGTCCGTATCTCTACGGATTTCTGACGCATATCGCGCTGGACGGCACCGTCCATCCTTATGTCGACGCGGCGCATCCCGGCAGCGCACATTCGCGTTTTGAGGGTGTGATCGACTCGGTCGTCTATTCGGAAACGAAAGACGCTTTCCCCTACCGGGCTTTGCTTGCTGCAAGCGGGGATCCCGAACCGATCGACGCGCTGCTTGCGGACACTTCGAAAATGCTCTGCGGCGCGGACGTTGCAGGCGCATACGTACGCGGCGTCCGAAAATACAGAAGGGTTATACCGTTCCTGTACGATCCGAAAAACCGCCGCTATCGCTTTCTGCGATTCTTTGAGCGCCTGTTCAAAAAGCCCGGCGCCTTATCCGATTTTCTGATCGGACCGAATCACGAGGACCCGGACGGCTGCATGAACCTTGCGCGCAGCAGCTGGACTTCGCCGTGGGAACCGGAGCGCGTGCGAACCGAAAGCGTTCCGATGCTTCTGGACGAAGCAAAAACGCTCGCCGTCGCGCTGATCACGGCGTTCGACACGGACGACCGGGAAACGCTCTTGCGGCTGCTGCACGGCCGCACGATGCAAAAGGGGGTGCTCCCGTGACCTGCTGCTTTACCGGGCACCGCGATCTGCCTGCGCTTGATTCGGATGCGTACAACGCGCTGCTTGCTTCGCTGGAAGCGGCGATCGAAGACGCGATCCGGATGAGCTGCCGCCGCTTTATCGTCGGCGGCGCAAAGGGCTTTGATCTTCTGGCGGGCGAATGGATCCTTGCGCGAAAAAAGGTCGATCCGTCCGTCACGCTTTCGGTCTACGTCCCGTACCGCGGGCAGGCGAACGCCTTTTCCCCCGCCGATATGCTGCGCTATCAGCGGCTGAAAAACGAGGCGGACGAGGTGCTGTATCTGTCCGAAACGTACCATCCCGGATGCATGCGCGAACGGAACACGCGCATGGTGAACGATTCCGAGGTCTGCATTGCATACGTGCGCAGAAGCCGCAGCGGTTCTGCGCAGACGCTCAAAATGGCGGAGGCGAAAGGACTTACGGTCCTTCGGATATGACGATGCGAAACGAACGACAACCGTCTCCCGTCCGGCTCGTGCCGATGTGCGGGTTCCTCGGTCTTCTGCTGCTGTGCGCCGCGGAACGGACCGGCTGTTTTGCGCTGCTCTTTTTCCTGCCGCTTGCGCTTTGCATGCTGCCGCTCTGCGAAGAACGCCTGTACGGATACGCGATCGTCTGCGATGTGCTGATCGCCGCGATCGTGCTGTTTCTGCCCGTGCCGCATTACGCGTGGCTCGCGTTCGTCTGCGTTCTTGCGCCGTACATTCCCCTGCGTCACGCCATGCGGGATCTCAAGGATAAACGCCTTGCAACGCTGCTGCCCGTCGGGATCGCCGTGGTGTGGACCGCGCTTGTCGTTTTCGGACTGCATTTTCTCGGTGTCGAGCTTGCTGCGGTGTTTTCGCCGCTGATCACGGCGCTGATCGGGCTCGGGCTGCTGCTCTTTCTCTTTTTGCTTGACGCGGCGTATCAGCTTTCGCTGAAAGCATACCGGAAGCGCGTTCGCCGGTTTCTGCTCCCGCGCGCATAGGTACGACGCTTGCGCGGCATACTGTCGGTATGTGCGAGCAAAAAGCCATCCGAACCTATCGAAGTCTGTACCGCCGACGCCGCCGTCGGCGTTTTTTGCGCGCCGTTCTGCTGCTGGTTTTCACACCGCTGCTCTGCGGCGCGGTCTGGCTGTTCTCGCAGGACGCGTGGCACATGCTCGATCTCGAAAAGATTTACGCGGCCGAGGAAACGCTGCTCGTCAGGGATCGCGACGGCGCGGTCGTCTCCCGGCTGTACCTGCATGAAAACCGCGTTTCGATCGGGTTGGATACGCTTCCCGATCACGTCAGAAACGCCTTCCTTGCCGCCGAGGACGCGCGGTTTTATTCCCATCCCGGCTTCGATCTCATCCGCATCGCAGGCGCGGCGCTGAACGATCTTCGCGCCGGTTCCTACGTGGAAGGCGCAAGCACCATCACGCAGCAGCTCATCAAGCTCACGCACCTTTCCTCGGAAAAGACGCTCGGCCGCAAGGTGGACGAGGCGATTCTCTCCTACCGGCTCGAACAGCTTCTTACCAAGGACGAGATCCTTGCATGCTACCTGAACCGCGTCTATTTCGGCGGCGGGTATTACGGCATCGAAGCCGCCGCAGAGGGCTATTTCGGCGTGCACGCAAGCGAGCTGACGCTTGCCGAGAGCGCGCTTCTGGCGGGCGTTCTGAAATCCCCCGCGACCTACGCGCCGCATCTCCGTCCCGAAGCGTCCGTCGGCCGGCGCGGCGTGATCCTCGACCTGATGGTCGGGTACGGCATGATCGACGCGAACGCCGCCGCCGAAGCGAAGGCGGAGCCGCTCGTCCTGATCTCCGACACACAGAAGCAGAAGCACGATTCCTATATCGACCTTGCCCTGACCGAAGCGTGCCGGATCCTGAACTGCGATCTCGATACCCTGCTGACAAGCGGTCTTACGATCGAAACGGCGCTCGACCCGAACGCGCAGCGCATCGCGTCGAACGCGTTCTCGAACGACGCGTATTTTCCGACATATGAACACGAATCCGCGGAAGGCGCTCTGGTGCTGATCGACGCGAAGACCGGAGGTGTGTCCGCCATCATGGGCGGGCGAAACAGCGAACCGGCGCTCGGCTTCAATCGCGCAACACGCATCCGCCGGCAGCCGGGCAGCGCGATCAAGCCGATCCTCGTCTACGCGCCCGCGCTCGAATCGGGCTGTACCGCCGCGACCATGCTGCTTGACGACGCCGTCGATTTCGGCGATTATACGCCGAAGAACGCAAACGGGCGCTATTCGGGATGGGTCACGATGCGCGAGGCGGTCACGCGGTCGCTGAATATCCCCGCCGTTTTGCTGTTTCGCGATCTCGGCGTTGCGCGCTGCAAATCGTTTGCGGCGCGGTTCGGCATCCCGTTTGACGTGCGCGACGATTCGCTGACGCTCGCGCTCGGCGGATTCACCTACGGCGTGTCGCCGTACCGGCTGTGCGGCGCATACGCGGCGCTCGCCTCCTGCGGGGTCTATCGCGCGCCGTACGTCGTCACGCGGATCACCGATCGCGCGGGTACGGAGCTTTTTCGGCACACGCCGGAGGAACTGCGCGTCATGTCCGAGGGCAGCGCGTTTGTGCTGACCTCGCTGCTTGTGAACGTGGCAAAGACGGGTACCGCAAGCCAGCTCGCCTCGATCCCGGTCCCGCTTGCCGCAAAGACCGGCACCGTCGGCGACGAGACCGGCAACCGCGACATCTGGCTCGCCTGCTATAATCCCGACTACGCCGCCGTCGTCTGGATGGGATTCGACGACGCGGAAAGCGGACGCTGTCTGCCGAAGGACTGCGGCGGCGGGACGTACCCTGCCATGCTGCTGTCCGAGGTCTTTTCCGCGCTGTATCCGGACGGAAACGCGCCGGGTTTCACCGTTCCGGACAGCGTCGTTTCCGTTGCGCTCGACAAGACGACGCTCGAAAATGAACACATCGCCGTTCTTGCGGGAAGTCTCACGCCGGAAGCGTTCGCTGTTTCGGAATACTTCGTGCGCGGCACGGAGCCGAAAGCCGTCACCGAATACTGGCAGATCCCCGACCCGCCGACCGATCTTACCGTCACGTTGAATAACGACGTCGCCGAGATCGCCTTTACCCCGCCCTCCCGCTATGTGCACTACCGGCTCTACCGCGAAGACGGAGACGGTTTTTCGATCCTGCTCACAACCTTTGAGAACGCCGCCTACCCCGTCCGGTATTCCGATCCGGTCGTCCGGCTGAACGGCACGTACGCCTATTACGTCGTTCCCGTCCACCCCGCGCTTCAGATCGACGGTACGCCCGTCTGCGGCCGCGCAAGCGGAAAGCGGATGATCTTTGTGCAGCATTCGCTTACGTTCCTGCCTTAAAATAATATATTTTTGCAAATCAACGGTTGACGAATGGATGAATTTATATTATATTATACGTGGGTAATTGTTATGTTGCCGTAATACTAAAATGGAGAGTGAGAAAAATGGATTACAAGGCACTTGCAGCCAACGTTGAAAATCGTGAAGGGTTCGGAACGCAGGAATGGGTGTACCGCGTTCTGCGCGCCGGCATCGTAAACGGCGCTCTTCCCGGCGGCATGCAGCTGAAGCAGGATGAGATCTCCGCCGCGCTGAACGTCAGCCACATTCCGGTCAGAGAAGCGCTCCGTCAGCTCGAAGCGCAGCATCTCGTGACGATCCACGCCAACCGCGGCGCGACGGTCACGGAGCTTTCACGTGAAATGCTCATCAATTGTATGAAGGTCCGTGCAGCGATCTCCGTCGCGACGCTCAGAGAAGCCGTTCCGCACATGACGGAAGAGGATTTTGCCGCGCTGGACGCGATCCTCGAGGAACAGCGCAAGGTCAGCGACACGATCGCTTCCGAGAATCTGAACATCCGTTTCCACGAGGTTTTGACCGCGAAAGCGAACAATCCGATCGCGGACATGCTGATGGAGATCATTCAGGCGAACATCAACCGCTATCTGCGATCCGGCTTCTACGGCGACGCCGCCGAGCGCGAAGTATCCGTCGTGGAGCACGAAAAGATCCTTGCCGCCTGCAAGGCGGGCGACGCCGACGAAGCGGTAACGCTTCTGCAGGCGCATATCATGGATGCCGCCGCGCTGATCCCCGAAAGCGTTCATTGAACTTTCATCACAGAAAAGCCGCCGAAAAGGCGGCTTTTTTATGTTCACGGCGCAGCGAGAAATTCCCACGCAAGAACGGACAGCGCGGCAAGCAGCGACAGTAAAAGCGCAAGCGTCGCAAACGCCTGCCCCCGCCTCCGCGTTCGGAAGCTGTGGACCAGATACAGGATCCCGTACGCCATCGGGACGAGCTGCATGCCGAAAAACAGAAGCATCCGATCACTCCCTTTCCGGGTCGTGCGAGAGCATCAGCGTCACCGAAAACGTGACCTTAAGCGATCGGTACTCCGCTTTCCAGTCGCACGCCTCCCATGCCGACGCCGTTCTGAACTGCTTTGCGCGGAACCGTCCGAAGCCCATTGCGTCGCTGTTCACGCGCTGCAATACGGATAGGACAGCCGAAAGCTCCGTTTCGAGCTGTTCTTTTATCAATTCTCTCAATTCCTCCCGATCCATCGAACCATGTGCCGGTTCGAGGATATCCGCTTCCAGAAACAGCTCGACGGTCGCTTCGCCGTTTTTCAGCCGTATCTTCGGCGCGCGCATGCGATAGACGGTCGCGTCCAGAGAGCTTCCGTCCGGCAGCGAAAAGCGCATCACGCCCTTTCGGAACGCGTCCGTCACCATCAGCGTCTCCATCGTGTGCCTGCCGTCCAGCACGCCGGCCATGCGATCCCCGTCGAACACGGCGCTGCCTGCCGTTGAGGTTTTCAGCGCGTTCTCCGTAAGCAGCGACCCGCCGACGTACGGATACGCCTCGCCGCCTGCAAGATCCGATCGAAGTCCGTATTCATTCTCGCCTGCGTACGTGAGCATGGCGTCGAACCGTTTGTCCGCGATCGCTTCGAGGTACGTGCTGTACCCGGCGTCCGCCGTCGTGCCGGA
>CAMYWS010000019.1 GCA_947302865.1 uncultured Clostridia bacterium | reverse complement strand
TCCACCTACCGGATGTGCTTTCTGATTCTCGGCATACCGGCGCTGATCACGCTCGGGCTCGTGCTGTTTTCGCGGTACCGGTACCCGCATCCCGAAACATTCGAACAAACGGAGGAAAAAAAGGAAGCGTTCCGCTTCCGCAAGTCGTTCGTGTTCTACATGATCGCGATCTCTCTGTTCGCGTTCGGATTCGCCGACTTCACGCTGATCACGCTGCACGCCGCCAAAACGCAGGCGTTTCCCGATTCGACGCTGAGCCTTCTCTACGCCGCCGCCATGGCGGTCGACGCGTTCGCCGCGCTGTTTTTCGGCTGGCTGTTCGACCGGATCGGTCTCAAGGCGCTGATCCTCTCCACCCTCTGCAGCGCGTTCTTTGCGGGCTTTGTGTTCCTGACCGGCAATCCGGTCCTGATCGGCATCGGCATCATGCTCTGGGGCGTCGGCATGGGTGCGCAGGAGAGCATCATGAAGGCCGCCGTGAGTTCCATCATTCCGCGCACGCACCGCTCCGCCGGCTTCGGCATCTTTGAGACCGGTTTCGGCGTCGCATGGTTTTTGGGCAGCTGGCTCTTGGGCGCGCTCTACGACGTCCGTCCGCTGTACCTCGTGCTCGTCTCCGTCGCCGTGCAGCTTCTTGCGGTCCCCTTCTATCTGCTGTCGCTCAAAGCGGACAAAGCGGATTGAGCCGCAGCATAGAACAGATTACATAAAGAAAGCACTTGTAGAAGCAAGTGCTTTTTTGATGCAAAGATTGTTATTCTGACAAATCACAGTTATCGTGAATGCTCGTAACGTCTCCCAGACGAAATGAAAACAACCGTGAAATCGCCTGCGGCGGTGAAATCCTCGGACTCCGTCCTCGGGTGAAATCGTTCGCTTTGCTCACGGTGAAATGAAATCCGTCCTTCACCCGCACGAAGTGCGGACTTCACCCCGAAGGGATTTCACAGCCCGTCAGGGCGATTTCACCCGTCCGTAAGGACGGATTTCGTTGAAAAAAGCACTTGCCGAAGCAAGTGCTTTTTTCTGGTACCCCCTCAGGGATTCGAACCCTGGACACCCTGATTAAGAGTCAGGTGCTCTAGCCAGCTGAGCTAAGGAGGCATATGGTGGAGCGGGAAACGGGGCTCGAACCCGCCACCTCAGCCTTGGCAAGGCTGCGCTCTACCAAATGAGCTATTCCCGCGAACAGATGATATTATAGCGGCTCGTTCGCGGTTTGTCAACAGAAATTTTTGTGATTGCAAAATATTTTTTTCGCGGCGGTTACTCCCATCCCGTGACGCGATCCATGATCTCGTAGAACGCGAGGTATTGCTCGTCGGTCATGGCGGTCGTGTCGCCGAACTCCATCAGGCGTGTCGAATCCGGGCTGCTTTCCCACGCGGGAAGTCCCTCGCCGTTCGGATCGCCGGTCTTCATGAAGTTCAGAATACAGCCCGTGATATTCTTTTCGAGCGCGTAGTCCGTTTCGTCGAAGAGCCGCGAATCCTCCGGCAGATTGCCGTAGAAATAGATCAGTTCGCCGCTGTGCCACGGTCCGAGCCGTCCGTTGTGCCTGCTGAAACAGTATTCATAAACCGGGATCCCGTTCCCGACAGCAAGGCGGTTCAGACAATAATGGGGATAGTTGAAAAACACCGCGCCGTAGATCCGCGCCCACATGTCCTTCGCCTCTTCGTCGGTCGTCGGCGCATAGATCTTCAGCACATCGTCCGCATACTCCCCGAAATACACGCGGACCTTCTGCTCGTAGTTTTTCATGCTCGCGTGACCGAAGATCAGGAACGGTCCGCTTTCCTCGGAATTGTAGCCGTGCAGGATCGCCTGCTCGTTGTGCACGCCCTTCTTGTACGATTCATACGGCGTTTCGGTCAGCGCATAGCCGTCGACGGTCATATAGTGCTGCGTGTACGCCTCGTTGACGATCGTTTTCGCGTCGAGCGCGCGCAGTTCCGCCGGCGTGCTGACATTGTATCGCGCCTTAAGCTCGTTCCCGGACGCGATCGCGTCGTCGTAGGAACGGAACGAGTGCGGCGGCTCGACCGAAGCGACGGTCGAGCTTTCGAGAAGCACCCTTTGGAACAGGCCTTTCGCAAGCGGCGAAGTGCAGATCGCGCTGACGCTTGCAGAGCCCGCGGACTCGCCCGCGACTGTGACGTTGTTCGGATCGCCGCCGAACGCCGCGACGTTCTTCTGCACCCATTCGAGCGCTTTGATCTGATCCAGAAGGCCGTAGTTGCCGGTCGTGCCGTGTTCGGATTCGGCCTTGAGCCCTTCGTCGGCAAGATAGCCGAACACGCCGAGGCGGTAGCCGAGATTGACCACGATCACGCCCTTGCGCGCAAGACCGGTTCCGGCATAATCGCCGAACCACGGCTGTCCGGTCTGCAGCGTGCCGCCGTGGATATAGACGAGCACGGGCAGGTTTTCGACCTTGCCCGCGGGCTTCCATACGTTGACGTACAGTCCGTCCTCGCTGACCGCGGGGCGGTAGTTGTCCGAAAGCGAGATCCTGTAATCGTGATACCCGATGATCTGCCTTAAGCTGTTGTAGATCGGCGTATCAACCGGCTGCATGCACATCGGCGCGAAGTGATCCGCGGTTAGCACGCCGTTCCACGCGTCCGGATCCTGCGGCTCGCGCCAGCGAAGCTCGCCCACCGGCGGCTTTGCGTACGGAATACCGGCATAGAGCTCGACCTTGCCGCCGTCGATCACGACGCCGCGCACGTCGCCCTTTTCGGTCGAAACGGCCTCGGTGTAGGTCGGCGTTCTGCCCTCGTATGCGGGTACGCGCTTCACCGGCGGCCACGTCAGAAGCAGGATCAGCACGAACGCGCCGATCCACCCGAGCCAGCCGAGCACCTTCCAGTACCATTTTCCGCCGTGCAGCACCCTGATAAACAGCACGGCAAAGACGACCGTCACGGCGAGCAGCAGGATAAAGCCGAGTATGGTGTTTTTGTTCAGTTCCAGCACGGCAAGCATGATAAGAAACAGCAGCGAGCCGAAGATTCCGAATCCGATCATAATGGTCTCCTGTTCATTTGCGTTGGCATTATTGTACCGTATCCGGCATCGTCCGTCAATGCAGATAAGCAAAAAGCCCCGCTTTTCGCGGGGCTTGGGGGATCGATTGTCAGTTGACTTTGCCGTTCAGAACGTTCGACCACTCGCCGTAGTAGTTCATGCCCTCAAACAGGCAGTACGAACGGATGCGGACGTAGTAGGTCTTGCCGGAGGTGAGCTCCTTGATAACATCCTCACTCGGAACGGGACCGCCGACGACGTTGCCGTTTTCATCCAGCGTGAACGTGTACTCGACCTTGTAGTTCTTGGAGTTCGTCTTGAAGTTCGCGTCCTCCGCGTACTGGACCTGGATGCCGGTGAAGTTCTTGGTCGGCGTCCATTTGATCGTCATTTCCTTCGTGCCGGGCGTGACGGACTTCAGCTCTCTGGTGGTGATGCGGACGGTGGTCTTCAGCGGACCTACGTTGCCGAGGTTGAAGTTGCCGGAATCCTCGTTGACGTTGCCGCCGATCTCCGTGCCGGCAACGGGGTCGGTGCGGCGGGCGAAGTACGCCTTGACGCCGTACTGATAACGAGTGCCCGCATAGACCTTGTGCGCATCGTCATGACCGTCGAGATAGGTGGTTTCGGTCGTGTTGTCCCAGCGCGCGAACGCGGTCCAGCCGTTGGTCGTGGAGCTCCATGCGCGGCGGTAGATGACGTAGCCCGCTGCATCCTCGACCGGTTCCCAGGTGACCCTGATGCCGTCCGCGACGTTCTCAACGGTGGTCTTCGTTGTTGCCGGCAGATAGATCTTGAAGAAGAGCTGCGCTTCGCCGGCGTATGCGCCTTTGAAGTAGACGAACAGATAGCCGGTGCCGGGCGCCTTGTTCTCTTTATACTCGAAGTCGTAGTTTGCGGGGTCGATCACGGTCTCGCCGTCCTCTTCGTAGACGGTGAACGCCGGCTCATGGATGCCCGCTGCATGATCCCAGATCACGTACGGGGTCGTGCCCTTGTATTCGACTTCGCCCTCGTTGAACTTCACAACGCCGGTGAATATCTCGCCTTCAGACATCACGAACGGAGCGAAATCCGCGTCGATATCGCGGTGGACCGGTTTGACCGTGTCCGTCGTCTCGGCAAACGCACCCTCTACGAGTTCGAACGCGATCTCAACACCCGCTTCGAGGTCCTCTGCGAGTTCGAAATACAACGTCATGACGTCCATCTGCTCTGCTGCGGGAATGCCCTCGACACTGACGAACGCACAGCGCAGCGTGCCCGCAACGGTATCGTTCACGGTCGGCATTGCGATCGCGTCGTTCGCTTCGAAGTCCGCAAAGGTGAGCTGTGCGGGATCGTAGGTCAGATCGAACGTCAGACCGAAGATCGTCTCCTCGACCGCTTCGTTCAGCTTGACGTCGACCGCAAGCAGGTTCTTGCCGTTGACCATCTTGAGATGATCAGCGACGTTGCCGCCTTCAATCACGAGCGTGTAGTCGGCGTCTTCGATCTCCGGCGATACGATATCCCCGTCCGCCGCCGCCGCAAACGCGGGAATCAGCGCAAACACCATCATGAGAGAAAGGAGCATTGCCAACAGTTTCTTCATAGGTTCTTTTCCTCCTGCTGAATTGTGCGGGCCGCCCGGCGTGTCATGACCGGAAAACCGATCGGATGCGTTCGCCGCCGCGAAACCTCGTGCATGGCGATACGTGACTGCAGTATTGTTCACAATATCGTCATATTTACTGCTATATCATAACACACTCTTTTTGTATTTGCAAGCGTTCCCGCAAAAAAATATACAGGCGGCAAAAAACGGAATCGTTCGTCCGCTTCGCTCGAAAACACGCCCCGCCGCGCTCAGTTGATCCTGCAGAATTTCGTGTTCGACCAGCCGCCGAAGTACTCCATGCCCTCGAAGAGCTGGTAGGAACGGACCTGCACGTAGTAGATCTTATTTGTCGTCAGTCCGCGCACGACGGTCTCGCACGTTTTGGGGTCGGTGATGCGGACCGTCCTGACGCCGGACGCAAAGCTGATATCGGTCGAACAGCGGATCTCATAGCCCGTGAAATTCTTCGAAGGGGACCACCTGACCGTCATCCTTTTGGTCCCCGCGCTGACGGATTCGAGCGCGCGCGTTGTGATGCGGACCGTCGTCTTCAGCGGTCCGACGACGCCGAGATCGTAGTTGTCCATCGGGTCCTTCGGATACGCCTTGATCCCGTACTGGTAGCGCGTGCCCGCGTAGACTTTGGTATCCACCCACGCCGTGCCCTTTGTATTGTTCCATCTTGCGAAGCTCGTCCAGTCGCTGCTCTGACGGTTCCACGCGCGGCGGTAGATGACGTATCCGCCCGCGCCTTCGACCGCGTCCCAGGTGACGCAGACGCCCTCCTCCGTGTTCTCGACCTTCGTCCATTTCGTTGCGGGCAGATAGATCTTGAACATGCGCGACGCCTTGCCCGCGTACCCGTTCAGAAACGACGCGGTCACGAACGCCGTCCCCGCTTCGACGTTGTTCTGATACGTGAGGCGGTAAAACGCCGGATCGATCGTTTCGCCGGTCGCGGCGTCCGTAACCGTCACACGCGGCGTCTTCGGTCTGCCGTCCCGGATCACGTAGGGCGTCGTGCCCTTGTAACTGACGTCCGACGGATCGAACCCGATCTTCGCCTCGATCGGTTCACCGTCCTCGCCTTCGGAAAGCGTGTAGGGGCTCAGATCCCCGCCGACCGTGCGCTGCACATAGTTCGCGTTTCCGGTCTGCTCCTCCATGCGCACGGACTCCGCCTCGATCCCGCCGCCGAGCGTAAACGAAAGCGCTGTTCCCGCCTCCTGGCCCGCCGCCACGTAGAAATAGAGCGATACGAGCGGCGCGCCGTCTTTGATCCGGCAGCCGTAATCGGAGCCGAGCACGAACCGCAGAGAGCCCTGCGGCGTGTTCCGCGTGCTGACGAGAAGCGTCCGTTCGCCGACGTCCCTGCCCTCTGCGTCCACCGCATAGAGCGAACGCTCGCCCTGCGTCTGTGAATCGGTCGCGTATTCGAGCTTGTCGGTCTCAAAGCCGAGGTCGAACGAAAGCGCCGTCAGCAGCTTGTCGTCCGTCACGCCCTCGAAATATACGTCGACTCGCAGCGCGGAGCCGCCGTCGAGCTCGGTCATGTACGCGCTCGTCTCCCCGCCCGGGATCACGACCGTATAGTCGGTTTTCTCCGCGCGCGCCGCCGGTACGGCCGCAAGCAGCAGGATCGCCGCCAGAACCATGGCTGTCGTTTTCTTCATGTGGGGCCTCCCGTCCGTTCGGAGCGGACTGTTCCGTTTGCCGGCGCGGTGTTCCGTTCGCCGATCTTTTGTTCAGTATACCGCGAAATCCCGCACGCTGCAAGCGTTCACGGATCGTTTCGGACATAAAAAAGGGGCTTGTGGAAGCCCCCTGTCGTTTCAGGAAAGAAAGAAGCCGATGATCGCGAAAACGACGCCGAACAGCATCAATCCCGCCATGACCCAACTGATGGTCCGAATCGTCTGCTTTTTCATCCGAGCGCTCCCTTATACTCGTACACGATGTCCTCGTACCTGAGGTCGGACAGCCACCGGTCGAGCCAGTACTGCTCCTCCGCGGAGCCGCGGATGCCCGGGAAGTAGTCGAGCTTGATCACGCCGTGATCGCCGTCGTAGCACATGTTGCCCTCGGCGCGGCGGACCAGGTACGCGGTGACGGTCGTGTTGCCGTCGTCGTCGGTCACCGGCTGCGCAACGAAGGAACCGATCTGACCGATCTCAAGCGCCGCCGCCGTGTTGTAAAGCTCCTGCGGCGTGAACAGCGCGCTGTGGTCGTTCTCCGCGATCGGATACGGTCCGGTCAGCGTGTCCTTGTACGCGTCCTGATTCTCGAGAGACTGCATCAGTTCGTCAAAGTCGAGCTCGCCGTCGTTGACCTTACGGATGATCTCCTCGACCTCCTCGGTCGTTTCCTTCTTGAGCTCGATATAATCGACGTAGATGAAGCCCTCGGGCACGTACAGCATCGGCGAGGAATAGCCGACCTGATACATCATCATGTAATTCCAGAACATGCCGTTCGAGTAGGTCGGGGTCTCCGTGCCGTCCTCGCCGACCGTCGTCATCGTCTCTTCGACGCTCTTGCGGTAGTAGTCGACCAGCGCATCCTCCTCGATGCCGCTGCCGTTCTCCTTGAAGTAGTCCAGGATCGCCTGATGGTAGTACTCGCCCTCCGCATTCTCCCTGAGCAGCGCGCGGTACGCGTTTCTGCTCATGCCGAGACGCTGGAAGTAGCTGTCGACCTGCTTGTCCAGGACAGCTTTGGAATAGTTTCCCTCGGAGATCAGACTCTGCGCGTAGTAATTCCTGATCGATTCGATCTGCTGATCGGCTGCCGCCGCCGCCTTTTCGATCTGTTCGTCGGTGAGCGTGATGCCCAGCTTCTTTGCTTCCTTCGGATAGACCTTCTGCTTCAGCAGTTCCTTCGCGCAGTATTCCTGCAGATTGCGGAGCTGTCCGTCGGTGAGCGTTGTGTTCGCGTACTGCGAGCTGGTCATATCGTACATGACCCTGTATTCCGCGACGCTGGCGCGTTCGCCGTTCGCGCTCGCCGCCGTCGCGCTTCTCTGGAAGAAGTTCATGCCCGCGCCGTCCTTCTGCAGCGCAACCGCGAGGAAGATCACCGCCGCGATCACGAGCGCCGCGATCACACCGATCAGGATATTGCGCGTTGTCTTTTTCTTGCCGTAAACGTTTGCCATATTGTTTCTCCTCATAGTCGGAATGAAATCCTATGCATCATACTCTTTTCCGCGCCGCTTGTCAACCGTTTCCTGATTCGGAAAGCAGCCGAAGATACGCCGCCATGCCGCCGGTCCTTCCCTTGTCGCGCCGGTGCGAGTACAGCCGCCCGTCCTCGAACGTGCAGACGCCCATCAGATGGATGTGTTCGGGCAGGATCCCGCACTCCGAAAACTGCGCCGCCGCGACCTGCCAGAGGTCGACCGTCGCCTTTCCCCTCGCGTTGACGCCGCGAAGATCGCACTGCGGGAACGCGGTCTCGAAGCTCTCCGCCACGTCGTCGCCGACCTCGAAGCACTTCGGGCAGATCGAAGGTCCCACGCCGCACACGATGTCCTTCGGGTCCGAACCGCAGGCGGACTGCATCGTCCTGATGACCTCCGCGCCGATGCGGTTCAGCGCGCCGCGCCAGCCCGCGTGGCAAAGGCCGATGCCGCGCTTTACGGGATCGTAGAAGTAGAACGCCATGCAGTCGGCATGCCCCGTGATCAGCGTGACTGCCGGGTCGTCGGTCACAAGTCCGTCGCAGGCGGGCAGCGGCTCGCGGTCATACCCTCTGCGGCAGTCGAACCGGTTCACGCACAGCACCGTCGTTCCGTGCTCGTAGGCGTCCATGACCATGCTGTCCAGGGGGATCTCCGCAGCTTTACAGAAGATGCGGTAGTTCTCCATCACGTTCTCGCGCTGCTCGGGACGGGTAAAGCTCAGGTTCAGCGAGGAGAAACAGCCCTCGGATACGCCGCCCGTGCGCGCCGAAAAGCCGTGGTCGATGCCCGGATACGCCGAAAACGCCGGGATCGTATAGATACCGACGCCGTTGACTTCCCGATACGCGTGCTCCGGGACGATCGAGCGATAGATGCGGATGAATTCTTCGCGCGTCATTTCTCGTCCAGAAGCCGCTGCAGCTCCTTCATGAAGGTCTGCGTGTCCTTGAACTCGCGGTACACGGACGCGAAGCGCACGTACGCGACCTCGTCCACGTCACGGAGCTTTTTCATGACCATCTCTCCGATCTCCTTCGTCGAGATCTCGGAATCCAGCGAGTTATTGATCTCGCGGCAGATCTCGTCGACCAGACGGTTCTGCACGTCCGCGGGGATCGGGCGCTTCTCGCACGCCTTGCGGATGCCGATCGCGACCTTCTCGCGCTCGAACGGCTCGCGCCGTCCGTCGCGCTTCACGACCATGACCGGATTCTCCTCGATGCGCTCCCACGTGGTGAACCTGCGTCCGCAGCCGATGCATTCCCTGCGGCGGCGAATCGCGCTTCCGTCCTCGTTCGGGCGGGAGTCGATGACCTTGCTGTCCGTTCCTCCGCAATACCGGCATTTCATAGGGTTTGTCCTCCTTTTATGATCAGACTGCCGCATAAGGGGTCAGACCTTTTTCCGACAGTCCGTCCGGGTACTTATAATACTTCCATGATAGAACAGTATACCATATGAAACGCCGCGTGTCATGCGGCTGCGTCCCGCGCGCACGCGAATTTACGAATTGTTCAAATTACGGCATCTCCACAAGGATCACGTCCTCGCCCCATTTTTTAATCTTTGAAAACGGGATCACCGTTCCCTCCCTGCCTTTCAGCAGTCCGAACACGCGCGGCGCGCCGGGCACGACGATCGCCTGCACCTCGCCGCTGCACGGGTCGAACGCGAGATCGCACACGTTCCCGTACCGCTCCCCCGTGCATACGTTGATGACCTCCCTGCATTTCAGTTCCGAAAACAGCATCCGCATCCCTCTCCTCTCTCTTTCCATCAGTTCCATCGACATAGCCGACCTCCGTCCTGTTTAGACAGATTATGCGCCTCCGCCCGCGAAAAGAACGTGTAAAAAGCGGTTCCTGTCCTGCGACATTCTGCGCGGGATGGACATTTCGGGTAAGGCGGATATCGCACCCACGCTCGGGAAGCTCAAACAGAAAGGCGTCGGCGTATTGTTTCCGAACAGTCCGAAACGTGATAAATCGGATCCTTCACAAACAAAGCGAGGGATTATATTGTGTAAAGCGACAGCAAAAGAACCCCTGTAACGTGTAGACAATGTAGACAACGTAGACATTGTAGACAGATAAGATAAATCTTTATATATCATAATCATATAATACGTTATTCCTGTCAGAAGAATTTCGGCGCAGTCAAATAACCGTATGGCGCATGACGGAAATGTTTGTCTACATTGTCTACAATGTCTACGCTGCTACACACACGGGGTGTTTGTAACACAATCCGTAGGGGAAGATGGTACGCGCGGGAAGCGCGCGATCTGCCTATGTAACGAAGTGGATTCATCTTCCCGTTCCGCTGACATGTTTCTACGGCGGGCGGATAATATCCGCCCCTACGGGTCCGTTCGCGCCAACAACGCCTTCCCCCTGGGGGGAAGGTGCCGAAGCGTAAGCGAGGCGGATGAGGGGGATGAATTGCGCCTGACGGCGCGTGAATTGACGGCGGAGCCGTCGTGAATTGCCCTTCTGGCATGGATACGCACACTTTTCGGCAAAAAACAATACCATAACAGTAAAGAACCAAGGAGGAAAGACCATGCAACAATCCTATGCAAACGGCGGATGCTGCTTTACGGACCGCATCCCCGCCGTCGATCCCGTCGCGGTCGACAACGTCGTGCCGGCAGGAACCGTCTCCGCGGGCAATTCCTGCGGCACGGCGGGCATCGGGGGCTGTGCGCTCGCGACCGTTTATTTCCCGAATCAGTTGTACCGCGCGGGCTACTGTCCCTGCGAAGCCCTCTCCCGCGGCACGCTTTTCCCGGAGCTTGTCTCCGAATATCCGACCTCAAGAAACAGGGAGGCGTAATATGACAGACTATACCGAACAGGCGCTTCTGCAGAAGATCGGCGAGGTGCGCTTCGCGCTCGTCGAACTGCAGCTCTATCTTGACACCCATCCCGAGGATCCCGACGCGGCGAACGATTTCAACGCCTACGCGGAAACGCTCGGCCGTCTTTGCACGGAATACACCGAACGCTTCGGTCCGCTCGAAAACTTCGGCAGCAGTGCGCACGCCGCCGGAAGCTGGGTCTACCAGAAATGGCCGTGGCAGAACTAAGGAGGCAAGCTTATGTGGATCTATGAAAAACGACTCGAATACCCCGTCCGCATCACCAGACCCGACCCGCGGATGGCGAAGCTTCTCATGGCGCAGTACGGCGGCCCGGACTCCGAGCTCGGCGCGGGGCTCCGCTACCTGACCCAGCGCTACTCCATGCCCGACGACCGCATCCGCGCGACGCTCACCGATATCGGTACCGAGGAGATCGCGCACTGGGAGATGATCGCGACGATGATCACGCAGTGCATGCAGGGCGCGACCCTCGAAGAGCTCACCGCAGCGGGACTGGACGGATATTACGTCATGCACGGAAACGGCGTCTTCCCCGCCGACCCGAACGGCGTGCCTTTCACGTCCTCGTACATCGCCTGCACCGGCGATCCGATCGCGGACCTGTCCGAAGACATGGCAGCCGAGCAGAAGGCGCGGGCGACCTATGAGCATCTCATGAACATGACGAACAACAGCCAGATCATCGAGCCGCTGTACTTCCTGCGCGAGCGCGAGGTCGTACACTATCAGCGCTTCGGCGAATGTCTCGAGATCATGCAGGCGATCAAAAACGGCCGCAGTACGCCGAGCTGCCGCTGCACAAGACGGCGTTATTGACGCAAAAAAGGACTGCCGGGAAGCAGTCCCTTTCTTTTGCCTGTTGATCAGTTGTCTGCTCTGTTGTAGCCGTTCTTCATGGTGACGCTGGATTCGTGCAGCACGGCGGTGAGCGCCTTGTCGGTCTGCTCCTTTGCCATTGCCGCAAGCTTTTCGTTCGCTTCGGCGCAAAGGGAAACGTCACCGGTCTCCGCGATCTTCGCATCGTATTCGAGGATGCGCTTTCTTCCCTCGGTCAGCACCGCGTTCTGGTATCGCGTCACGATCTGCGCACACTGGTTATAGCTGTGATCCGCCATCGCGCCGATCAGGCGGCTCGCCCAGTAAAAATTCTCCGTCGAGGCGTCGAGCGTGACGTCGGAAAGATACTTCGGCATTTTCGGTACGTTCGGATAGACCGGCAGCAGCGCGTCGAAGGTCGTGGAGCCGAAGCAGATCCATTCGAGACCCTTCGAGCAGTCCGGCGCGTCGGGGCGGATCTGACAGACCGAGGTCACGCCCGTGCGGTTGATGCCGATCGAGCGGTACTTGCCGCGCACGCCGGTGTCGTGATTCAGATACGGATTATACGGCGTGCCCTGATAGTTGGAGCTCAACAGCTCCTTGACCTCCTCGACCGCGATCTTCCGTTCCGGCACGAAGCTCCACGGAATGTCGTCGCTTTCGGGCGTGAAATCCGCGTCCGGACCGTCCCAGCGGTATGTGCGCGGCGCAAGGTATCTGCCCATGTACCACGCGCGCGGCGTGTTGTACACGTGATCCTGATCGGAATGCGAGCCGAAGACGAGCCGCGGGTTGAACGCGCCGTTCTGATTGCTGTCGAGATGATGCGCCGCAATGAATTCACGGAGGTCCTTTGAGCAGAGATGCGCCTCCTGCTTTCCGAACGCGTCGTCGAGATCGAAGCTGTCCATGCCGAACTGATTGGGCATGACGACCACGACGTCGTCCGGCACGCGCTTTGCCATCCAGTGATGCCCGCCGATCGTCTCCATCCACCAGATCTCGTTTTCGTCGTTGAACGCGATCCCGTTGGATTCGTAGGTGCCGTACTGCTCCAGGAGCGCGGCAAGCCGCAGCACGCCCTCGCGCGCGGTGCGGATGTACGGCAGCACGAGCACGA
>CAMYWS010000018.1 GCA_947302865.1 uncultured Clostridia bacterium | reverse complement strand
GCCGATGCCGCCGGTGTCCATCAGCACGATCTTGTCCTTTGCGCCGGCAACCGAGACCCGATCCTACGCGGGCATGTAGTAAAGCTCGCCCTCGATCTCGCCGCTGCCGCAGCAGAAAAAGCCCTATGCGGGGATTTCTTTGCCGTCGGCGTAGACGTGCGTTTCCTCGATCTCACCCATCGGAACGGGGAACGCTTCGATGCGCGCCGCCGCGCCGAGCTCCTCACAGCGCGCCTTCAGGTATTCCGCAACGCGCAGCTCCTCCGGCGTGCCGCTGCAGTGGACAAAGTCGGTGTCGGTAAAGATTTTCTTATATGCTCTTGCGTTCATTTCGGTTCTCCTTTATTTTCTGTTTCTATTTCGCAGTACCGCGATCAGTATGACGGTGATCACAGCGACGGCCGCGACGACGCCGAGGATCGGGAGAAGCATATGAGTGGTGATATAGCGAAATTCTTCCGCCGGCGTTACGGGATCGCCCCAAAACAGCATGCTCATTTGCCTCCTTTTTTCTTTTTCAGCAGCACGATCAGCACGACGGTGATCGCAGCGACCGCAAGCACGACGCCGCACACAAGGAGGATATGCTCCTGAACGAATTCAAGCACGACGAGGTGCGGCGGCAGCGCGACGTCCGGAAAGATCTGCATAGTCACTTTCCTCCTTTTTTCTTTTTCAGCAGCACGATCAGCACGACGGTAACGGCGGCAGCGGCCGCTGCGACGCAGAGGATCAGCGTAAGATGCTCCTCAAAAAAGCCGGGTTCCGGGATGTCCGGCAGCGCGGCGTCCGGCAGGATGCGCATGTTCATTTTCCTCCTTTTTTCTTCCGCTTCACAAGCAGCACGATCACGATCGCGGTGATTGCGGCGACGGCGGCAACGATCCCGACGATCCACCAGAGCGGGCTGCCCGCTGTCTGCGGTTCCACCGGCGGATCGAACGGCTCGACGGGAATATCCCCAAAGATACGCATGTTTATTGTCCTCCTTTTTTCTTCTTCTTTGACAAAAGCACGATCACGACCGCTGTGATCGCAGCGCCCGCGGCGACGATCCCGAGCACCCACCAGAGCGTGGGATCGCCCGGCGGGTCGATCGGTTCGATGATTTCGTCAAACAGGATACGCAGCATACAGATCTCCTCCCTAAAACAGAAATGTCGTTATCAGCAGCCCCGCGCCGTAGGACGCGGCGTTTGCGGTCAGGGAAACGGGAAACGGACGCTTCGCATCGGTTGCGCTGCGGTAGATGAGCCATTCCGTGACGACGGCGGCGATCTCGAGCACGGCGATCGAAACGGCGCGCGGGACCGGCGTGTACAGGTATGCGAGCGCGTACAGCACGTTCACCAGCGGATTCGTCAGCAGGTTTGCCAGCACGACGAACAGCAGATCGCGCTTTCGCATGCCCCAGAGGAGGCACACCGGGATCTCGATCGCTTCCGTCAGCAGAAGCGCGAGCACGAGCGACAGCGGCCAGCTCATTTTGCTTCCCTCAGCCCGATCACCAGCAGCACGCCAGAGACTGCGGCAAGCGCGCCGAACAGCACGCTCGATTCCGGGACCGAAACGCCGAGGAAGAACGGTACGACGCCTATGAACAGCGCGGCGGTCAGAAGCCCGAAGGCGGTTCCCTTCGCGCCTTTCAGGATCCGTGCCGATTGAAACAGCGTCAGCGGCATGGACATGTTGAACAGGAACAGCGCGCAAAGCGTCAGCACGGGATGCAGCGGGAAGAAGAGAAACAGCGCGCAGAGCCCGAGCGAGACGATCGCGGTCGGGATCGGTTTCCATCGGTCCGCAGCGAACCCGCCCGCGGTCTTTCCGAGCGCCAGGCACAGCACCGGGATCAGTCCGGACCAGACCGGCTGCATGCCGGCAAGCAGATCGCCGGTCGAAAACGCCTGCGTCGTTCCCATAAACGAGCGCAGCACGACGACAAGGAACAAAAGGATCAAAAGCCAAAGCCCGTTCTTCGGCATGTCGAACGAGAGCGGAATGTTGCCGGAGCCTTCCCGGAATTCGGATTTTCCGAGCAGCAGGATCGCCGCGCCCAGACTGAGCAGGATCGCGGGCAGAAGCCACGGCAGGGACAGCATGCCTGCGGAAAAGACACGTCCGAAATACAGCCCGATCGCGCCGGGGGAGACGAACACGCCGAGCGGTCCGGCTTTTGTTTCCGAGCCGTTCAGAACCTCGATCCCGCCGCCGACGTGAAACGCGCCGTTGCCGAGCCCCGCGACGACCATGGCAAGGATCGGCACGGACCGGAGTCCGAACGCGAGCGCAACGAGCGCGCAGCCGACCGCGGCAAAGAGCATGTTGCGGTTCAGCCGATCCGCAACGACGCCCATCGGCAGCTGACAGAGAAACGCGCAGGCGTTGTATAACACCATGCCGAGCCAGAGCTCGCCGCCCTTCAGCACGGAGAAGAACAGCGCAGCGCAGGCAAGGTCCACCGCGGCGTGCACGACCGAGAGCAGCACCGTCTTTTGAACAAATATGCGGTTTTCCGCGGTTGTATCCATGCGTTTCATTCCCTTCACCGATAAGACCGTCCGGCGCGTCAAAACGCTGCATTTGATCGTAAAAACGACCCGACAGGACGCGGTTTCGTCCCGCAGGGGCAGCGGGCGTTTCTTTTATTTAGATAAGTATAGCATATCTTTGAGACGCGGACAAGACATAAAAGGGATATTCATACAGCGTCCGATCCGAAATCGAAGCAACATATACCAAAAACGCACCAAACACATATATATAATGCTTCGAAACGAAAAATTTAAGGAAAACAGTTGAAATTTATGCGCTGTTGCGATAAAATATGAATCGGATATGAACAACGGCATGCCTGTGCGGCGCTTTCCGGCGCGGGAGTACGGCATAACCGTTTCGGAACAACCATAAAATCGGAAGGGAGAATCCGCTTGGGCAAGGTCTTCGGCAGGCGTTACCGTTTCGTAGACGACTACAAAAAGCAAACATACGTCGGCGCAAACGGAAAAGCAAAGCAGCGGATCACCTATATCGGCGATTGGGTCTGCCCCCAAAACGACGCGTCCGTGTACAAACGGATCGTTCTTCTCTCCCGCATCGGAGCGGGCGCTGCGCTTGCCGCAGTGATCGCGGCGCTCGTCGTCGTGCCGCTTCCGATCGAAAACAAATGGTATCTTCCGCTGACGGCCGCCGCGTTCTTCCCGCTCCTGTACGCGGTGATGGGCGTCGTCAAGATGCCGAATCACGCAAAGCCGATGGAGCGGATGCAGTTCGCCAACAGCTTTGAACGGGCAAAAGGCGCATCCGTCGCGTGCCTCGTCATTCTGGGACTTGCGGCGGCCGCCTGGATCGTTTGCCGGATCCTGATCCTCTGCGGCGTGATCACGGAAACCGTGCCGTTCTCGTTCGGAGACGGGGCATACGTGTTCTGCCTGCTTCTTTCGGGGGCGGCGTGCGTGTTGACGATCCGGAACATAAAGGAGATCAAAACGGAATTGCGGGACAACGCTTCCTGTAAACCGGAATAATGGGAAATCCACGGGATTCTGCGGTAAAAATTGAACGTTGTGAATTTTCTTGCAAAAGATTGACAACTTTCGATTGATGCCGTATAATCTATGCGTGTTTCCATATGCACAATAATTAAGGAGGAACAATCAATGCAAAACATGAAGAAGATCCTTGCCGGTCTGTTGGTTCTGCTCATGGTCCTGGCGCTTGTCGCTTGCGAGACCCCGACCGTCGAACCCCAGCCCGAACCGCAAGGTGAGGCAACTCCGGCACCCGTAGAGCCCGAGCCCGTCAATCCGGAACCCGAGCCCGAACCCGAACCGGAACCCGAGCCCGAACCCGAGCCCGAACCCGCTTATGACAACCCCACTCCGTTGGTTGTTGCGTACAGCCCGTTCTCTCAGAAGTTCAGCCCGTTCTATGCGGACACCGCATATGACCAGGATGTTGTCAGCATGACGCAGATCGGTCTGATGACCACCGACCGTATGGGCGGCATCATCTACAACGCGATCGAAGGCGAAACTGTCAACTACAACGGCACGGATTATCTGTACACCGGTATTGCGGACCTGTCCGTCAACTATGACAAGGAAAAGGACCAGACCGTCTACGGCGCAAAGATCCGTGACGACCTGAAGTTCTCCGACGGCGAACCGCTGACCGCGGACGACATCATCTTCACGTACTACACCTACCTCGACCCGGCGTACGTCGGCTCCACCTCGCTGAGCTCCTACGACATCGTCGGTCTGCAGAACTATCGTACGCAGACCTCCGACGAAGTCTATGCGAAGTATGCAGCGCTCGCGGACAAGATCTATGCGGCAGGCCGTGAAGGCTACGTTGAGAATGATGAGTACACCGAAGAAATCTTCAACGGCTACTGGGCAGAAATCGACAAGGCATGGACCTCTGTCTGCCAGTACATCGTCGACTATGTCAACAGCAAGTACGCGGTTGACGACTATGCTGCATATGTCGGCAAGACCACCTATGCAGAGATCGGCGCAGAAGAAGGGCTGAAGATCGCTTACGGCATGGCGCTGTGGGGATTCGGCAAGCTCCAGGAGGACGGCACGTTCACGAACGGCATCGACACCTGGGACCTCGTGACCACGTTCCCGACCATTGAGGACTACTACAAGGCGACCTTTGCAGCTTACAACGGTGACGACGCTGCGTTCTTCGATACCGAAAAAACCGGCAACGAACCCGACACCGTGAAGGGCGTGGCGGATGGCACGTTCATCCTCACCTGGGGTCCGAAAGATGAAGCGATGGGCGGCCAGGGCGTCAAGTACATCGAAGGCATCAAGAAGATCGACGATTACACCATCGAAGTCACCGTGAACGGTTATTCCGCGCCTGCTGTTTACAGCATCCTCGGCATCTCCATCACGCCGCTGCACTACTATGGCGACAAGAGCAAGTACAACTACGAAGAAGGCAAGTTCGGCTTTGACTTCATGGATCTCTCCAAGATTCAGAGCCTGACCGAAGTCCCGATGGGCGCAGGTCCGTACATCTTCGAGTCCTACAAAGACAAGGTCGTCACCTTCAAGGCGAACCCGTACTGGTACAAGGGCGAACCCAAGATCCCCGAGATCCAGTTCAAAGAGACCACCTCTGCTGAAGTTGCAACCGCACTGTCCACCGGCGATGCGGACGCGGGCGAAATGACCGGTTCCCGTACCCGTTTCGAGGAAGTCGCTTCCTTCAACAGCAACGGCGAAATCACCGGCGACGTCATCACGACCTCCAAGGTCGACAACCTCGGCTACGGCTACATCGGCATGAATGCTGATACCGTCAACATCGGCGGCGAGCCCGCTTCCGACGCTTCCAAGGCGCTCCGTAAGGGCCTCGCGACCATCCTCGCAGTCTATCGTGACGTTGCGTACGACTCCTACTACGGCGAGGCGGCGTCCGTCATCCAGTACCCGATCTCCAACACCTCTTGGGCAGCTCCGCAGCCGTCCGACCCGGGCTACAAGATCGCGTTCTCCGTGGATGCACAGGGCAACGACATCTACACCGCAGACATGACTGCAGATCAGAAGTACGAAGCGGCGAAGGCAGCGGCTCTGACCTGGTTCGAAGCAGCGGGCTACACCGTTGAAGACGGCAAGGTCACCGCAGCTCCCGAAGGCGGCAGAACCGAATTCGAAGTCATCATCCCGGGCGACGGCCAGGGCGACCACCCGTCTTACACCGTCCTCACGATGGCTCAGAAGGCCTTCGAAGAGATCGGCATCACGCTGATCATCAACGACCCGGCAGACTCCAACGTCCTCTGGGATGCTCTGGATGCAGGTTCTCAGGACCTCTGGTGCGCAGCTTGGGGTTCCACGATTGACCCGGATATGTATCAGGTCTATCACGGCAACAACATCGTCGGTAAGGGCGGCACGGACAGCAACCATTACCACATCAACGATGAAGAGCTGAACAACCTCATCATGGAAGCTCGTACTTCCGATGACCAGGCCTTCCGTAAGGCGACCTACAAGCAGTGCCTCGACATCATTGTTGACTGGGCAGTTGAAATCCCGGCCTATCAGCGTCAGAACTGCATCATCTTCAGCACGCAGCGCATCAACATCAGCACTCTGACTCCGGACATCACCACGTTCTGGGGCTGGATGAATGATATTGAGAACCTCGAAATGAACTGATCTGAATCATTCTCATTCGATTCGT
The DNA here is from genome assembly GCA_947302865.1 of uncultured Clostridia bacterium. Next base: position 6,679 of record CAMYWS010000018.1, on the reverse strand, counting down.
AAAGTTCATAGAAACTGAAGGGCAAACGATTGAGCCCACCAAAACGGTGGGCTCAATCGATATCTATGAATAAAAACGCGGGTATTCCCGCAGAGGGTGGTACGCATGTGGAAATTCCTAATTAGGAGACTTCTGTTGGGTCTTTTGATCGTTGTGCTCGGCGCAATGGTCGTTTATACCGTTATTCGCTGCCTGCCCGCTTCCTATATGGAAAAAATGGCGAGGCAGCTCTCCGCCGGCTCCCAGGGACGTGTCAAATGGCAGGATCTTCTGGAAGAGCTGAACAAACAGTACGGGATGGACGGCGATATCTTCTCCGGCTATGCAAGATGGCTGTTCCGGGCTATTCAGGGTGATTTCGGCGATTCCTGGCAGCACATGAAACCCGTTACCGAGATCTTCGCGGACGTTATCTGGTGGTCTGTGCTGATGAATGTCATCTCGCTGATCGTCGAAGTCCTCGTTTCGATCCCGCTCGGCGTTCTGGCAGCGCGCAAGCAGTATCATGCCGCGGACTACATCGTCACGGTCTTCGCGCTTGCCTGCATTTCGCTGCCGTCGTTCTATATCGGCACCGTATTGAAATACGTATTTGCCGTTAAACTCAAAGTTTTGCCGGCGATGTACCTTTGGGGCAGAACATACGCACAGTTAAGTTTCTGGGGGAAGGTTGGAGACATCGCACAGCACCTGATCCTGCCGGTTGCAACGCTTGCCATTTTGTCCATCGGTAGTTTGATGCGTTATACACGTACCAACATGCTCGAGGTTATGAATGCCGATTACATTCGTACCGCTCGCGCAAAGGGTCTTTCCGAAAGAGTTGTTATCAACAAGCATGCATTCCGCAATACGCTGATCCCGCTCGTTACCGCGTTCTCCGGCCTGCTGCCGAGCTTCTTCGGCGGCGCGATGATCACGGAGCAGATCTTCCAGATCCCGGGCATCGGCTATGTTTCCTATCAGGCGATGCTGCAGGGCGACATTCCGTTCGCCATGTTCTACACGACGTTTTTGATGGCGTTGACGCAGGTCAGTCTGATCCTGTCCGACATCATGTACGCCGTCGTCGACCCGCGTGTCCGCGTCAATTAAGGGGGTGCAATTATGCTGAAGAATGATAAAGTAAAAAAACAGCAGAACGAAGATACCCCGCAGGAACAGATGAAGCTTGACGACGCGCGTCGTGTTAAGGTTCTTTCTCCCGGCATGCTGGTCTTCAAGCGGTTCATCCGCAACAAGCTGGCTGTCACAGGTATCATCATCCTGGCGTTCATGTTCGCGTTCGCGTTCATCGGTCCGCTCTTCTCGCCCTACAAGATCGCGCAGACGTTCTTTAAGCCGATCACGGAAGAGGGCAAATACGCGTCCGGCAAGGTCAACAGGGATTCCCGTATTTACGGCGTAGACGATTCCTCGATCAATTCCGGCCTTCTGAAAGAACTCGGCAAGCACAAAGAGGGCGATCTGTACAAGCTGGAAAAGGACGAGGAGATCATGTTCTCCGCGGGCAAGAAGCAGTACGTGCTGAAGGTCGTCAATCCGGAACCGAGCAGACCGGTTACGGAGATCCTGGAACAGATCGTCGTTGCTTCCACTTCGTCCGTCGGGAAGAACGTGACCCTCAACTTCGAGGACGCAACCATCTCCGATGCGGTCAAGGCCGCGATCCAGGCATATGTGGATGCGAACAGCACCGAACAGGAGATCGTGGTTGACGGATCCGTCATCACGGTCATCAAGGAAAGCAAGCTCAAGACGAACTTCTACATGGTCAAGGACGAGCCGCTTGCGGTCTCAACCTTTAACATCTATACGGCGCTGCGCGGCAAGATCGCAGAGCTCCAGAGCGACCCGGACTTCCTGCATTCGGTCAACGGCGCGATCCAGCTCGGCGAGACCGAAGCACAGTCGCAGGACGGAACGGTCTATACGCTCGCGCCCGCCGAAAACGGGTATACGATCAAAAACAGCACGGGAACCGATCTGTTCCTCGTAACGCGCGTGTATCGTTCGAATACGATCACGACGGCCGTTGAAAACGAGCAGACCGGCGAGAGCGAAACGAAAGAAGTCGACTTCAACGCGACGCTCGACGATCCCGCTGCATTCCAGGCGATGCTCGCCGAACAGATCAAGGCGGGCGAGGAGGCAATGACTGCCGCAAAGCAGCAAGCCGTTGCAGGCGGCGAGTCCGAAGAGAACATCTTCAAGGCGATGACCGCCGTTTCCGAGGTCACCTTCATCTACCCGAATGTAGAGGGTCAGGAAGAAGAAGGTAAGGAATACACGGTGGTCTTCGATCACGACGATCACTCGTTCAGCGGCGAATATACCGTCATGGTCGACGGCAATGCAGGCATGACCGTCCTGAACAACTTTGACCCGATCGAGACCAAGTACGACAGCCTGAATACGGACTACCGCTTCATCAACGCAGCCGAAAAGGCGATCGTCGATCAGGCGGCGACCATCGAATACGACGGCGAAACGTATGCGATCGAGAAGGATGCGAATTATAACTTCTATACCGTATACAACGCGGCCGGCGAGAAGGCGGTCATGATTTCCGAGATGGCATACGGTCCCGTGCAGAACGGCACCGAATTGACTGTCGACTTTATCCTGAAGTTCCAGGAAGCGGTTTGGAACAAAGCAGAGGGCTTTGATTTCATCAACCAGTACGGTGAACCGACGCATGCGCGTCTGCACATCAGCAACGAGAACAACGAAGTCTGGTCGGAGCAGAAAAAGACGCTGCTCGACACCAGAGCGCCGCTTTCCGGCGAGCATCTGCTCGGCACCGACGTCTACGCGATGGACGTTGTGACCCGACTGATGTACGGCGGTCGGATCTCCCTGCTGGTCGGCTTCGTCGTTATCTTCTTCGAGATCATCATCGGCGTCATCATCGGCGGCATCTCCGGTTACTTCGGCGGTGTGGTCGACACGATCCTGATGCGTTTCGTGGAACTGTTCAATGCGATCCCGTTCTATCCGATGCTGATCATCATCGGCTCGGTCATGGACAACATGCACGTCGGCTCGACGCCGCGTCTGATGCTGACGATGGCGATCCTCGGTATTCTCGGCTGGACCGGTATCGCGCGTACCGTCCGCGGTCAGATCCTCTCGCTGCGTGAGCAGGACTTCATGATCGCGACCGAAGCGACCGGTATCCGCACGAGCCGCAGGATCTTCAAACACCTCGTTCCGAACGTCATGCCGCTGCTGATCGTCTACGCGACGGCAGGTCTCGGCAGCATCATTCTGACCGAGGCAACGCTCGGCTTCCTCGGTCTCGGCGTCAAATACCCGATGGCGTCCTGGGGCTCCATCATCAACCAGGCGACCGACATGCGCGTCATGAGCACCAACTGGTGGATCTGGATCCCGGCCGGCACGCTGATCCTTCTCACGGTTCTCGGCTTCAACTTTGTCGGTGACGGCCTGAGAGACGCGTTCGACCCGAAGATGAAGCGGTAAGGGAGGGCAGAAAAATGGCTAAAAGAAAAGGCGTAAACTATATCTCCCGCAGAGAGTCTGCAAGGATCTCCCGCGAGAATCGCAAGATCACGAACAAGATCGAGCGTGAACGCAACCGCAAGCACATCGATCCGTCCGAGTATATGACCGAGATGCACGACCCGAACAACGTCGTTGAATTCGACAATGTGCATACCTACTTCTTCACCGATATCGGCACGGTCCGTGCGGTGGACGGCGTTTCGTTCAACGTTCCGAAGGGCAAGACGGTCGGCGTCGTCGGCGAGTCCGGCTGCGGCAAGTCCGTCACGTCCCTCTCGCTTATGCAGCTCGTACAGCGTCCGCAGGGTCAGACCGTCGAAGGCGAGATCCGTTTCGACGCGGGCGACGGCAAGGTGTACAACATCGTCAAGACGCCGACGAAGGTCATGCAGCACATCCGCGGATCCAAGATCTCCATGATCTTCCAGGAGCCGATGACGTCCCTGAACCCGGTCTTCCGCATCGGATATCAGCTGAACGAGGTTCTTGAACTGCACTATCCGGACTGGAGCAAGGAGCAGGTCAAGAAGCGTTCGATCGAAATGCTGGAAATGGTCGGTATCGCAAACAGCGAAGGCGTTTACATGATGTATCCGCACGAGCTGTCCGGCGGTATGCGTCAGCGCGTCATGATCGCGATGGCGCTTGCCTGCGATCCGAAGCTGATCATCGCGGACGAACCGACGACGGCGCTGGACGTTACCATCCAGGCGCAGATCCTGGACCTTCTGCGCAGACTGAAGGACCGCATCAATTCGAGCATCATGCTGATCACGCATGACCTCGGCGTTATTGCCGAAATGGCGGACTACGTCGTCGTCATGTATTCCGGCAGGATCGTTGAAAGAGGTACGGCAAGCGAAGTATTCCATAACCCGTGCCACCCGTACACGATCGGTCTGATGGCTTCCAAACCTGTCGTGAGCCGCCGTGTCGAGCGTCTTTACAGCATTCCCGGTACGGTCCCGAACCCGATCAACATGCCGGACTACTGCTACTTCCGCGATCGCTGCGAAAGATGCATCGAAAAGTGCAACGGCGCGTATCCGCATGAGGTCTACGTGAGCCCGACGCACATGGTGACTTGCTACCTGTATGAGGACAAGAAGGAGGACTGACATGGAAGCTGTGGAAAAGAAAGTCGAAGAAACAGCGGTTGAAGAGAAGAAGCTGACCAGAGAAGAAATGTTCCGTCAGCTCAACGAGCGCATCGCCGCAGTCAAGGCGGAGCCGCCGATCGAGCATGATCCGGAAAACGTTCTGGAAGTGCATGATCTCATCAAATACTTCCCCATCAAGACGGGTCTGTTCTCCAGACTGACCGGTTACGTCCGCGCGGTTGACGGCGTTTCCTTCAACATCAAGCGCGGCACCACAATGGGTCTGGTCGGCGAGTCCGGCTGCGGCAAGACGACGGTCGGCAAAACGATCCTCCGTCTGAACGACAAAACCGCGGGTCAGGTGCTCCTGAACGGCATCGAGATCCACGATCTTCCGCGCAGTGAACTCAGAAAGCTTCGTCCGAAGATCCAGATGATCTTCCAGGATCCGTACTCCAGTCTTTCGCCCCGTCTCCCGGTTGCGGAGATCATCGGCGAAGCGGTGCGCGAGCACAACATCGTGCCGAAAGAGGAACTGGACGATTACATCGATCAGGTCATGAAGCAGTGCGGACTGCAGCCGTATCACAAGGATCGCTATCCGCACGAGTTCTCCGGCGGTCAGCGTCAGCGTATCTGCATCGCGCGTTCCATCGCTCTGAAGCCCGACTTCATCATTTGCGACGAGCCGGTTTCCGCTTTGGACGTTTCGATTCAGGCGCAGATCATCAACCTGATGATGGACCTGCAGAAGGAACTGGGTCTGACGTACCTGTTCATTTCGCACGACCTCTCCGTCGTCGAGCATATCTCCGACACGATCGGCGTTATGTACCTCGGCAACATGGTCGAGTATGCGAGCAAGGAACAGATCTTCGCAAACCCGCTGCATCCGTACACGAAGGCGCTGTTCTCCGCGATCCCCGTTCCGGATCCGGACTACAAGATGAACCGTATCATCCTGCAGGGCAGCATTCCTTCCCCGGCAAATCCGCCGTCCGGCTGCAAGTTCCATACCCGCTGCGCAGAGTGCATGGGCATCTGCAGCCAGTGCGCGCCGGAAACGAAAGAGGTCGAGCCCGGACATTTCGTGGCTTGCCACCTGTTCGACTGAGATGGCACGCGAACCGAAGCAGTATGATGACGACGACGGCCGCACGATCGTCGACATGGACGTCGAAGGCATGCCGTGGCATACCGCGCGCATGAAGCGAGAAAAGCGCGAGCAGTCAAGAGCCGAACTTGAGGAAAAGATTGCGCGCGGTGAAGCGCTTACCAGGAGACAAACGATCCGGTATACGTTTTACGCCGTCCTCGCCGGGCTGGCTGTAGTCGGCTTTGTCGCCGGCGGCGTGTGCCTGCTCATTCTGATCCTTTGGTTGTGCTGGAGATAGCCGGCAAGAAACAAATTCGGGAACCTGTGCATACCGCACAGGTTCCTTTTTTGACCGCGTTGACAGGTTCGTTGCGCGGGAAAACGTAAAGCGGCTGCGTTCCTGCCGCAGGATCCCGACGCCGCGCGTGTACCGAAAAAAAGAAGCGTGCCGGGAAGGCACGCTTGCAGGGATGGTTGTTTACGCCTGTCCGGCTTCGGCGATGTTCAGCGCGTGGTCGGAGATTCGCTCGAGATCGGTGAGCGCTTCGACATACAGCATGCCGATCTCCGCGGAGCACTTGCCCTCGGAGAGACGCTTGATGTGGTTGTTCTCGTACAGATCGACGAGATCGTCGACCTCCTGCTCGCGTTTGGCGATGTTCGAAAGCGGCACCGCCTTCGGATTGAGCATGCAGGTGTGTGCGTCTCCGACGATGTTCAGCACCTTGAGGAACAGCGGCGCGATCTCATCCATCGCCGCCTCGGAGAAGCTGATCTTCTTATCGCGCATGTGCTGGATATAACCCGCGATGTTGTTGACATGGTCGCCGATCCGCTCGTAATCGACGATCACGTGATGCATGCGGTCGACGGCACGCGCGTCGGCTTCGCCGAGACCGTTGCGGTTGATCTCAACGAGGTACTTCGAGATCTCGGAGTTCAGCCAGTCGAGCGT
>CAMYWS010000017.1 GCA_947302865.1 uncultured Clostridia bacterium | reverse complement strand
TGATATCGGAAAAACTGAATTAAACTGAGGTATGGAGTAATGAAACCGAAAAGACACGCAATGATCCTGAAACTGATCGCTGCCGAAAACATCGAAACACAGGAGGAGCTTGCCATGCTGCTTTCCGCGCAGGGCTTTAACGTGACGCAGGCAACTGTTTCACGTGATATCAAGGAACTTCGTCTGATCAAGGTCCTGACTGGCGAGGGAAAGTATAAATATGCGACGGTAGAGAAGGCGGAATCCGATCTGCAGGAACGCTTTATCCGCCTGTTCGGAAACTGCGTCGTTTCCATCACGTCCGCCGGCAATCTGATCGTCATCAAGACAATGGCGGGCAGCGCCGCCGTGGCTGCAGAAGCGATCGATTCCATGAAATGGCCGGAGATTGCGGGATCCATCGCGGGTGACAACACCGTGTTCGTCGCGGTACGCGAAGGCAAGAGCGTGACCGACATCATCAAGAAGTTCCAAAAAATGATGAAATAACGGAGGGCATTGTGCTCACTCGTTTACAAGTTTCGAATATTGCTTTGATAGATAAGTCCGACATTGCTTTCGATGCGGGCTTTTCTGTATTGACCGGCGAAACCGGTGCGGGCAAATCGATCCTCATCGAATCGGTCAGCTTTGTGCTCGGGGAACGAGCAAGCCGTGAAAGCATCCGTACGGGCGCGGACAAGGCGTCCGTCGAGGCGACGTTCCTGCTTTCCCCGGATTCTCCGGTTCGCGAATATCTTCGTGACCAACAGCTTGACAACGGGGACGAGCTCGTTCTGTACCGCGAACTTTCCGCAAGCGGTCGAAACGTCTGCCGCGTTAACGGCGTACTGATCGGTACCGCGGAACTGAAAGCGATCGGGGATCTTCTGGTCGACCTGCACGGACAGCATGCGCATCAGTCGCTGCTGAATCCCGAAACGCATCTTCAACTCATCGACGCCTACGCAAAAAGCGACGCCGACGGTCTTCTGACCCGCATGGAGGAAGCAAGACAGGCGGCGCTGAATGCAGAGCGCGATCTTACGATCCTGAAAAACGGACTCAGGGAGCGCGAACGCCGCATCGATGTGATCCGCTTCCAGATGAAGGAGATCGACGCGGTATCCCCGATCGAGGGCGAGGAGGAACAATTGGAAGCCGATCGCCTGCGCATGCGTAACGCGGAAACGATCGTAGAGGGACTGAACGCCGCTTACGACGCACTGTTTGCCGAAGGCGGCGCACTGTCGGCGCTGACCGACGCGCGCAGTGCACTGACGCGAATCGGCGAATACGACGAATCATACCGGAAACTTTCCGAACGGACCGATGAAGCGTATTATTCCATCGAGGACGTCGCGTATGAGCTGCGCGACGGACGCAGCGCGTTCCGGTACGATCCGGAATTGCTTGAGCAGACGGAAAGCCGTCTTGCGGCGCTGCAGAATCTGAAACGCAAATACGGCGCGACGATCACAGAGATCCTGGCATTCCGTGATAAAATCGAAAACGAATACCGGATCCTGAGCGACAGCGACAATCAGATCGAAGCGCTGGAAAAGAAATACCGCACAGCCGTCGACACATTCGGCACGCTTGCGGAGCAGCTGTCCGAACGACGCAAAGCGGCAGCCCGGAAGCTGATGCGGGAGACGATCGCGGAGCTGAACGGCATGGGTATGCCGCATGCCGCGATGGAGACGGAGTTTACAAAAATCCCGAAGGAACAGCTTTCGGAGACCGGCGTCGATTCCGCGGCGTTTCTGCTGTCCGCAAACCGCGGCGAACCGGTCAAACCCCTTGTCAAGGTCGCGAGCGGCGGAGAAATGTCGCGCATCATGCTTGCCATGAAAGCGGCGCTGTCTGATGCGGATCGGATCGAAACGCTGATCTTTGACGAGATCGACACGGGTATTTCGGGTATGGTCGCAAACGCCGTCGCGGAAAAGATGCGCGCGCTCGGACGGAAGCATCAGGTGCTTTGCGTCACGCATCTTCCGCAGATCGCCGCATACGCCGACGTGCAATACGTCGCATATAAGTTCGCCGACGAAGAAAAGACGCACAGCGTTACGCGCAGACTGACCGCGGCCGAACGACCCAAAGAGATCGCGCGGATTATGGGCAGCGACGAACATGACGCAGCCGCCATGGAGCACGCAAAGAAACTTCTTGCATCGGCGGGAAACTGAATCCGGATCCGTGAAAAGACCCGACAAGGGTCTTTTTTGTATGCTTTTTTTCGTCCGGCGCACGCTATCGGAAAGGAGATGAGAATCATGAAGCGATTTGCGCGCATCATCAGCACGCTGCTTGCGGCGCTGCTGTTCGGATGGTATTTTTCACCGCAGGTGTATCGCATCCTGCACCTGCCGGACGTCGTTGACCGGTCGACCGCGCTGACAGCGCCGACGCTTGCCGCAGCGGAATCGGAAGCGCGTCTTGTGCGGATCAGCGAAGACGAACGTATCGCGGAAACGTCGGAGCAAACGAAAAAGATCATGCTGTTCGGCATCCTGCCCTTAAGAAGCGTCGCCGTATCGGCAAATCAGAGAACGGTTGTTCCCGGCGGGAAAGCGATCGGCGTGGTTCTGAAAACCGAAGGGGTGCAGATCGTCGGATTTGAAAAGATCGAAACGGAGACGGGCGGCGTATGCCCCGCGATCTCCGCAGGGCTCAGGGAAGGCGATATGATCGTCGCAATGGACGGAAAACCGATCGACGGATCCGACGCTTTTTCGCGGCTTTGTTCCGAAGCGGACGAACGCTGTTCGCTGACATTTTTGCGCGACGGCAAACCGTATTCCGTTTCGCTCAATTTCGCGACGGATGGTAACGGCGAAAAACGCATCGGCGCATGGGTCCGGGACAGCACGTCCGGCATCGGAACGCTTTCATTTTACGATCCGGCATCCAAAGCATTTGCCGCGCTCGGTCACGGTGTGACGGACGTGGATACGCAGAAGCTGATTGCGCCGGCGACGGGCTTTGTAACGGAAGCGACCATCCAAAGGATCCGAAAGGGCGAAGGCGATCAGGCGGGCGAACTGATCGGCCGCTTTTCAGCCGATCCAAAGGATGCGTTCGGAACGATCGAACGAAATACGCAATTCGGCGTCAGCGGTACGTTTGCCGCGTTTTCCGATCCTTCCGCGCGCGTGACGGAGATCGCGCAAAGCGGCACTGCGCACAAAGGCGACGGATATATCCTGTCGATGGTCGACGGAGAGGTGACAGCGTATGCCGCCCGCGTGATTCGCGTTGACGTGCAATCCTCGCCGGAGACGCAGGGGATGATGATTGAGATTACGGATCCGTCGCTGCTGGAAAAGACCGGCGGCATCGTGCAGGGTATGAGCGGCAGTCCGCTGATACAGGACGGGCGGCTCATCGGCGTCGTCACGCACGTCTTTTTGAGTCAGCCGACGCGCGGATACTGTATCTATGCCGAATGGATGGCGGACGTACTTCTCCCGTAATTACCGTCGAATGTCATCGAATTGCCGAATCTTGTCATAATAAACCGGTAGATTTTTCCGGCTTATTACGCCAGAATAAAAGCGAATGAGGGGGGGAAAATCGATGCGGATCGTACTGCTGACAAACGATCGTAAAACAGCGCGGGCATATGCCGAAGCCGCGGATCAAACCGGGACCGTACGTATCTGCGCACTGAAAAACACGGCGCAGGTTCTCGAACGCCTGTACCGCGAACCGTTTGACGCGCTGCTGTCCGATGATCCTGCGATCCTGCTTCCCAAGATACGGGCATGTCGCGTCCGATGGCCGGATCATACGTTTCTGCTCGCCGAATTGCCGTTTGAATCCACACGGCTTCCGGAATGTCTGACCTTTTGCTTTTCGGCAGGCAGCGATCCGAAGGACGTGTTGCGCTGCATCGCCGGTTTTTCGAAGAGTACACGGCGCGCCTTCAATACGGAGCAGATAATCTCGCGTTTTCTGCAGCAGACAGGGGTACCCGTTTACTTCAGCGGCTTTGGATATCTAAACACCGCGCTGCGCCTGATCCTGTCGCAGAGCCACCCGCTTGACGTGCAGACGGTGCAAGCGGTCTATACCTTTGTATCCATGACGGAGGGGGTCAGCGTATCCGTCGCGGAGCATGCGATCCGCACGGCGATCGAAGCCGCGTGGATGCGCGCGGATACGGTATTGCTTGAAAAGATGTTCGGATATACGGTCCGGTCGGATCGCGGTGCGCCTTCAAACGCGTCGTTTCTGTTTCGGATCGCGGATCATATCAAATTGACAGGGGAGGGGAAATACGATGACATTGGAAGAAATGCATGAGATGGAGGACGCGCTGCGGGCACGGTACAGCGATTGGGACAGCTTGCTCGACGCGACGATCAATGCAGTCATGCGCGCGCTGTGCGTTCCCGCGAAGCTTTTGGGGTATCGCTATATCTTTATCGCAGTACGGTTCATTCGCACACGCCCGCCGTTGCTGCGGAGCACAACAAAGAAAGAATTGTATCCGTACATCGAACAGTGCATGCGTACGACGAAGCCGATGATCATGCGAACGATGCACTATGCGATCGAACGGGCATGGAAACGCGCGGATCCCGAGGTGCTGTATAACTATCTCGGACTGCGCGGCAAGAACCTTAAGGATCCGCCCGGCAACCTTGAATATGTTTACCTGATCGCGGAACGCGTCCGACTGATCATCGGGGACCCGGAATGGGAGGAGCATTATCAGCGCGTGATGGCGGAATTGAAACAGATCTACTCATGGCTAAACTGATTGACGAAACGGTATCCGATATGCTAAAATATATATAAAAGAAAAAGCATAGAGGTATCGCTTATGAAGAAAAGAGCAATCCTGATCGTTCTCGACAGCGCCGGGATCGGCGCGCTGCCGGACGCCGCGGATTTCGGCGACGTCGGCGCAAATACCATCTGCAATATCTATGAAAAACGCGGATATCTGAACGTGCCGAACATGCGCAGGCTCGGTCTTGCGCATATCGACGGATGCAGACTTCCCAAGGAAGGCGACGAGCTGATCGGAAGCTTCTGCAAATGCGCGGAGCAGACACATGCGAAGGACACGACCTGCGGGCACTGGGAGATGGCGGGCCTTGCGCTCGACGAGGCGTTCAAGACGTATCCGAACGGTTTCCCGAAGGCGTTCATGGACGCGTTTGAACAGCGCATCGGACGCGGCACGCTCGGCAACGTCGTTGCAAGCGGCACGCAGATCATTCAGGAGCTCGGCGACGAGCACGTCCGTACCGGCAAACCGATCATCTACACGAGCGCGGACAGCGTGTTCCAGATCGCCGCGCACGAGGAGATCATCCCGCTTCAAGAGCTGTACCGCATCTGCGAGATCGCGCGTGAAATGCTGACCGGCGAATACCTGGTCGGCCGCGTGATCGCGCGTCCGTTTCTCGGCGGAAACGGGGAATACAAGCGCACCGAAAACCGCAAGGACTATGCGGTCGCGCCGTTCAAGGACACAATCCTTGACGCGCTTGCAGAAAAGGGCAAAGACGTCGTAGGCATCGGCAAGATCGAGGACATCTTCTGTCATCGCGGGATCACGACCGTCGATCATACCAAAAACAATCCGGACGGTATCCGTGCGACGCAGCGGTTTCTGGACGACGGGACGGGGGATTTCATCTTCACGAATCTCGTGGATACGGATATGCTTTACGGGCACCGGAACGATTGGGAGGGTTACGCGAAAGCGCTCGAGTATTTCGACGCGCATCTGCCTGAGATGTATCTGTCCATGCAGGAGGGCGATATCCTGATGGTCACCGCGGATCACGGATGCGATCCGACGTTCCCGGGAACGGATCATACGCGCGAGTATATCCCGCTTCTGATCTGCGGCAAGCACGTGAAACACGGTGTAGATCTCGGCGTGCGGAAGCAGTTCTCCGACATCGGCGCAACGATTTATGAATATCTTACCGGCGAAAGCTGGAGAGAAGGCGAATCATTCTTAAAGGATATCTGGGAGGATTGAAACATGGAAGACATCATGAACATCATCAACAATGCGGTCGCGCTGCTGAAGGAAAAAGGCGCGGACAAGGCGACGATCGGTCTGATCCTCGGAAGCGGCCTCGGCGACTATGCCGAAACGCTCGACAACAAGCGCTTCGTGAACTATGCCGATATCGAGGGCTATCCCGTTTCGAACGTGATCGGACATAAGAACCGTTTCGTGATCGGTGAAAAATACGGCAAGACCGTCATCGCGATGCAGGGACGTTTCCACTATTACGAGGGGTATCCGCAGGCGCTGCTTTCGCTCGGCGTCCGCACCATGAAAAAGCTCGGCGTCGAAAAACTGCTCGTGACCAACGCGGCGGGCGGCGTCAACATGAACTACCATGCGGGCGATCTGATGGTGATCTCCGATCACATCAATCTTTCCGGCAGCAACCCGCTGATCGGCAAGAACCTGGACGAGTTCGGACCGCGCTTCCCGGACCAGAGCAACGTCTACGACAAGGACTTTCGCGCAAGACTGATCGAGCTCGCAAAGGGGAACGGCATCGCCATGCAGGAAGGCGTGTATCTTATGATGTCCGGTCCGTGCTACGAGACGCCTGCCGAGATCCGCATGGCGCGCATCATCGGCGCGGACGCGGTCGGCATGTCCACGATCCCGGAAACCATGTGCGCGGCGCACTGCGGCATCAAGGTCGTCGGCATCAGTCTGATCACCAATATGGCGGCGGGCGTGCTGGACCAGCCGCTTTCCCATGCGGAGGTCACGGAAACGGCTGCAAAGGCTACCGTAAGATTCACTGCGCTCGTCGATCTGATCCTGAGCGATCTGTTCTGATCCTGTAAACATCAAAACGGCTGCCGTCCGACGGACGACAGCCGTTTTAGATACAAGTGTTTATTTCTTGGCAGGACCCGATTTCTTTTCGTCGTCAAAATCGAATGCGCTCGAAGGCATCGACGGACCGTGCACCTGCTGTTCTCTCGCTTTCTGCAGCTTTTCCTTGTCCGTGAACTTGCGGGTAATGACGAACACTCCGATCAGACCGACAACTGCCAACCCGAGGAAGATGTAATTCAGAACGGAGAGCGTCTTCATCGAAAAAGCACCGTACAGCTTGGAGATGAAGGAGCCGTCGTTCGCATCGGAACGGGTATTTCCGATCGAAGAAGTATAGACGGCGTGGCCTTTCGCAAGGTCCGCGTCGCTTTCCGGATAGACGGGGTTGCCGGCGTCGTCAAGCAGATCGGTCTGCGCATAGTATTTGGAATAATCGACGCTGCCGCCTGTGCAGCTCATCAAACCGCCGCTCGTGATCGGGAATTTCGTTTGATCATTCTTGTAAACGCTGTAGGCCTTGTTGATGAACGCGGAGATCTCCGCAATCTCCATCTTCTCGTTATCTGCAGAGTACGGACCGTAGGTAACTTCCTTCGTTTCTCCGGGGCCCATGCAGGAGAAACCGCTCGATGCGGATTCCGTTGTCGTATAGGTCAGCGTACCGTTTTCGATCATGTCGGGGAAGGTTTCTTTGTAGGCGTCAGTGATCTTATAGTAGATAAGCTTATTGCTGTAAAGCACCGTCTGCAGACCGTTGATAAGCGCCATGATCAGCATGATCGCCGCAAGCGCAAAATACAGGATGCGCATGTATTTCTTGGCTTTATCCCTGGAGTCGTCCTTGAAGTTCTCCATGGAGAAGAGTCTGCCTTCGCCTTTGATCGCGCCGACGAGTACGTAAGCGCCCATAGCAAGCAGAAGAATCGGAAAGAATAGTCCTAAACCCATTTGTGTTCTCCTTTTCAGTATTGTTGATAGATCCGGAAGGGCTTACAGCTTTTTCAGCTTTGCGCCTTCTTTGGTGTCTTCCACGGCAAATCCCATTGTCTTGAGCTGTTCGCGGATCGCATCCGCCTTCGTCCAATCCTTTGCCTTTTTTGCTTCCTTGCGCGCTTCAAGAAGCGCGATCGCTTCCTCCGGGAAGTCTTCTTTCTTTTCCTTGACGACAAGGCCCAGAACGCCGTTCAGCTCCGCATAACGGGTCTTGACGGCTTCGATCGCAGTCTTCGTGTGCGCACCGGTCGCAAAGATGTTGATCCAGCGGGCAAAATCGAACAGTACGCCGAGTGCGTCCGCCGTATTGAGATCGTCGTCCATGGCGTCGTTGAACCGGTCGCGGAATGCGTCGAGCTCTGCGCGGACGCCTGAATCGTCGACGGTTTCGTCAACAGCGGTATCGAACAGGCGGTCGCGCGCCGTATAGAGACGGTTCAGACTCGTCACGGCCTGTTCCATCAGCTCGCGCGAGAAATTGACCGGGTTGCGGTAGTTCGCGGTGAGCAGGAACAGACGAACGGCTTCGAGATCGTATTCCTTCGCAATGTCCCGCACGAGGAAGAAATTGCCGAGGGACTTACTCATCTTTTGGTTGTTGATGTTGATATAGCCGTTATGCATCCAGTAATGCACGAAAGGCTTGCCGGTTGCGCCTTCGCTCTGCGCGATCTCGTTCTCGTGATGCGGGAAAATAAGGTCCATTCCGCCGCCGTGGATATCGAAGGTCTCGCCGAGGTACTTCATGCTCATTGCCGAGCATTCGATGTGCCAGCCGGGACGACCCTTGCCCCACGGGGAAGGCCAGCTCGGCTCGCCGGGCTTTTCACCCTTCCATAGCGCAAAATCCAGCGGATCGCGCTTCTGCTCGGTGGGAGCGATGCGCGCGCCGTTTTCCATGTCGTTGATGTCCTGCCCTTTGAGCTTCCCGTAGCCGGGGAAGCTGCGTACCGCAAAGTATACGTCGCCGTTTTCGGTCGCGTAGGCGTGCCCTTTTTCGATCAGCTTTTTAACGAGCTTGATGATATCGCCGATGTGCTCGGTCGCACGCGGATTGACCGTCGCCCGCTCAATGCCCAGAGCGTCCGCGTCCTGATAATACTCCTGAATAAACCGGTCGCCGAGATCCTTAACCGTGATGCCGTCACGGTTGGCGCGGTTGATCATCTTGTCGTCGATATCGGTGAAGTTCTGAACGTATTTGACCTTGTATCCGCGATATTCAAGGTATCGGCGCATCGTATCGAACACGACGAACGGACGTGCGTTCCCGATATGGAAATAATCGTACACGGTCGGTCCGCATACGTACATGGAGACCTCGCCCTCCCTGATCGGAACGAGCGGCTCCTTTTTACGGGTCATGGTATTGTAAACCTGCATAGTATCCTCCCCGGATCATCCTGCGAATGCATTTCGTCGCGTCCGAACGGCATGATCCGTTATTCTAACTTATAATAAGGAAATTCATGGCTTTTGTCAATAAGGATTTGACGAACGACGATATTTGTACTATAATCTATAATCTAAACAGGAATCGACTGGATCGGTGCTTTGCCGATCCGAATGTCCGGGATCCGCGGACGACCATACAAATCTATCCGGAGGAGTGTATATGAAGCGTATATTTGCTCTTATGATCGCTGCCGTACTGCTGCTTGCGGTACCGATTCTTTCCGGCGAAGCGGCCGGAGATGAGGAACTAGGCGAAATGCTGATCGAATCGGTTTCCGTGACCGGCGCGGTCGGCGATATCGTCAAGGTCAACTTCGAACTGTATCCGAATCTTCCCGACGGAAGAAAGATGGATTCGCTTTCCGGCTCCATGAAATTCGACTCGGAATTCGTCACGCTCGGCGCGATCAACCAGGTCGACGAAGAGAACAATCTAACTTCGCTGATGAAAGGCAAAGCGTCGGCATTTCAGTACAACATTGATGAAAACGATAAAGGACTTATGAAATTCGCGTTCATCGATGGCTATGGTATCGATGCGGAAGGTTTCTGGTTCCAGGCGGAATTCCGCATCGAAAAAGAAGGCGCGACAACCTTCGTCTTTAACGGGATCCGCTACACAGGACTGGACGAGGAGTATAAGACGGTTTCGTACTATATCGAACCCGTAGCAGTCGGCGGCATCTTCACCGAAGGCGAGAGCGTTCCCACGGACAGCGCAGCGGAGGAAACGTATGCTCCGTTCACACCCGCGATCGCAACGCCGGTCGTCGTCACACCGACGCCGAAACCGAGCAACAGCGGACAGGTCGTTCCGATCACGTCCTCGCTCCCGACGGTGTCCGCGCCGGCAACCGCGCCTGACGGCATCGTAACGCCTCCGCCTGCCGTCACGTCCATGCCCTTGACGACGCCCGCTCCGCACGATGAGAAGACGGCTGCTCCCGAAAACACGGAGACGCAGCCGATCGATCCGATCGCTGAAGCAAACGAGACGCAGGACCCCGCGAAGACCGGGGAACAGGGTTCCTACACGATCGAAAATGCGACCGGGGAAACCGGCACGCAGGGAAATCAGAACGGTGAGAAGCAGAATATGACAGGCGGAAACGAAACGACGCAGTCGAATACGCTGCTCATCATCGGCGTGATCATCGGCATCGTTGCCGTGCTCGGACTCGGGGCGGTGGCGATCATTCTGATCCTCAGGCGCCGCGGTATACAGGAATGATCATTTGAAGAACGGAAAGAAAGCCCTCAATTTCGAGAGCTTTCTTGCGTTTTGGAAAGAATCGTTGTATAATAAACAAGTTTGAAGACGGGAGGTGAGAGAATGCGTCGGATCACAACGCGACAGTTGACGTTTGCCGCAATGTTTGCGGCTTTGGCAGCGCTGCTTTCAATCTATCCGTTTACGTTTTATCTGCCGGATTTCAGCCGGATAACCTTCCGTGAGATCCCCATTTACCTGTGTTCGTTTGCGCTCGGTCCCGTATGGGGCGGGCTGTGCGCGCTCGTTTCCGACTTGATCGGAACGTTCATCAGCAATTCCGGCAACGCATGGAATCCGATGTTTGCGGCTTCCGCGGTCCTGTCCGGCGTCCTGCCGGGACTTCTGTTCCGCTACGTGTTCAAAAAAGAAAAACTGACGCTCGCCACAACGCTGTCGATCATTCCGGTCAATATCGCCGTTTCCCTGCTTTTGACGACGCTGTGGTTCCATCTGCTCGGCTTTACCGGCGGCATGCCGTTCTGGGCGTACCTGCTGATCCGGCGGCTGTGGCTCGTCGCGGTCATGACGGTTATACAGATCATTGCCGTCAGAGCGCTGTATCCGGTCGTGCAAAAAGGAATTCAGGGAGGGGATCTTTCATGACGTATGAAGAAGCGATTGCCTATATCCACGGGATGTACTGGCGCGGCTCAAAACTCGGACTGACGCGTACGATCGAGCTTTGCGGGCTTTTGGGCGATCCCCAGAAATCGCTGAAGTTTATCCATGTTGCGGGAACGAACGGCAAGGGTTCCACCTGCGCAATGCTGTCTAGGATCCTTTGCGCCGAAGGATATAAAACGGGTCTGTTCGTATCTCCCTACGTCGACCGGTTCAACGAACGCATCCAGCTCAACAATACGCCGATTTCGGACGACGATCTTGCTGAGCTTGTCACGGAGATCGCTCCCGTCGTCGATTCCATGGAAAACCCCGCGACCGAATTCGAAGTGATCACGGCGGCCGCATTCCTGTATTATGCGAGACAGAAATGCGATTACGTCGTACTGGAAGTCGGACTCGGCGGGGAACTGGATTCCACAAACGTGATCGACACGCCGCTGCTTTCGATCATCACGGCGATCGACTACGACCATATGCACATTTTAGGCGACACGATCGAGGAGATCGCAAGCGCCAAAGCGGGCATTGTTAAGGAGAACGGAACGGTGCTGTTCTACGGACAGCATCCGGACGCGCTCCCTGTGATCGCGGCAGCGTGTGAAAAGCACGGCGCGGAGCTGCATGTCGTCGATCGTTCGACGCTGAAAGAGGGAGAATACGATCTGCATGGGCAGACGTTTGATTATCGCGGCTATCGGGATCTTCGGCTCGGTCTTCTCGGCAAGTATCAGATGTACAACGCCGCGACTGTCATCGACGCGGTCGGACTCCTTCGGGAGAAGGGCGTTGCGATCTCCGAAGAAGCGCTGCGAAAGGGACTTTCCGAAACGGTCTGGCCGGCACGGTTTGAGCTTTTGCGGGAGGATCCGCCGTTCTTCGTCGACGGCGGGCACAATCCGCACGGCGTCAGAGGAACGGTCGAGACCTATCAGCGGCTGTTTCCGGGCTGCAAGGCAAAGATCATCATGGGCATGATGCGCGACAAGGACGTTTCGCAGTCGATCGGACTGCTGCTGCCGATCGCGAAGGAGTTTTATACCGTCACGCCGAACAACGACCGCGCCATGCCGAGCGAAGAGCTTTCGGCTCTGATCCGCACGTTCGGAGCGACGGCGACGCCGTTCTCCTCGGTTGCCGACGCGATCGAGACGGCAGGACGCGGCAATGAACCCTCGCTTGCGGTCGGTTCGCTTTACATGGCGGGCGAGGTGCATGAAGCGTTCCGCACACTGATGAAGATGGGGAAATTCGAAGAATGAAGCTTTTGGCACTCGACATCGACGATACGCTGGTCATGACCGGCAGGCTCCCGAGCGAACGGCTCAAAAAAGCCGTCCGTCTTGCAGAGGATCACGGTGTCACGATCGTTCTTGCGACGGGGCGCGGCTTTTTGGGTACGAAACAGATCCGCGAATCCCTTTCCGCATACGGTCCGCTGATCCATTACGGAGGGGCGGTCGTCAGCGACGGTCGGACCGGCGAGCATCTTTATGTGAATTATCTGCGTCCGGAGGACGTCGTGACGGCGTTTGCGGTTGCCGATTCGTTCGGGATCCACGCGCAGATCTACGAGGAGGATACGGTCGTCTTCCGTCAGGAGAACGCGTTTACGAAGCAGTATACCGGCATTTTGAACCTGCCGTTCATCGTCGATCCGTACCTTCTTTATCGGCCGCTCGACAATATTCCGAAGGTCCTGTACGCCGTCGATCCGGAAAAAGAGACAGAGCTTTACAAGGAGATCCGCGCGCTTTTGCCGAAGCATCTGTCCGTGCTTTGCTCAAAGCCCGGCTTTATCGAGATCGGTTCCGTTTCATCCACAAAAGGATCCGCATTGGAGAAGGTCGCGGCAATGCTCAACATCGACCGGAAGGACGTGACTGCGATCGGAGACAATACGCTCGATCTCGACATGATTGTATGGGCGGGGACGGGCGTGTGCGTCGCGAACGCGAACGCGCTCGTCAAAGAAAAAGCCGATCTGATCATCGGCAGCTGCGAGAACGACGGCGTCGCGGAATATCTGGAATCCGTATTTTCATAAAAAAGGAGCACGAAAGTGCTCTTTTCTTTTACAGATCCACATGATCCGAAAACGGCGGGGTGAACGAGCGACCGACGCTTGTCAGTTCCTGTGTAAAAACGTTCGTAAACCCGAGGGAGATGCAGTATTCGAGCGCGCTTTCGTATTCGCGCTGCGTCAGCGGACGATCAAGCGGTTTCACGGCGCATTCCGGGATCGGCGT
>CAMYWS010000016.1 GCA_947302865.1 uncultured Clostridia bacterium | reverse complement strand
GCATTGACAACATCATCACCCTGCGGGAAACGACCGCCTCGCGCGATTACACGTATCACGAGATCCGCTGCCGCCGCGGCGAGGATATCGCCTTTTTGGGCGGCGAGCTCGTCTGCGTCAACAGCGACTGGAGAAGCGCGATCCTCGGCGCGCTCGCCATGATCGACGATATCGAAGATCGCGAAACCGGCATCGTTCTGCGCGGCAGGGATGCGTCCGCATCCGACGAGGAACTGCTCACGGAGGCGATCGCCGAACGGTATCCGATGCTCGAGCTGGAGTTCGTGGACGCCGGGCAGGAAATCTATCACTGGGAAATCGGGATCATGTGAGGGAAACGGTATGGTCTGGTTCTGGATTCTGATCGCGCTCGGCGCGCTGCTCCTTTCTTTCATCGTTTTCACGATGATCATTGCATGGATCATCTATTCCACGCTGCTTCTGCGCAACAAACCCGGCAAATGGGACCGCGGCTGCAGTTTCCCGGAGGATCCCGAATACTGCAGAATGCACGACATCGGCATCGCATGGGGAACCGAATACGCCGACCGGAAGCGCGACGTCGAGATCAGAAGCGACGGGCTCCGGCTCGTCGGCGAATACTTCGATTTCGGCGGCAGCTCCGCGGCGCTTATCATTGCGGGTCGGACGGAAAGCGTGCTGTATTCCTATTATTTTGCGGAACCGTTCCGCCGCGCGGGACGAAACGTGCTGGTCATCGACAACCGCGCGCACGGGCTTTCCGAGGGCAAGGCAAGCTGTCTCGGATACCGCGAGTATCGCGACATCCTCGAATGGTGCCGCCTGCTGCATGAGGATCTCGGCAATGAACGCGTGTTTCTGCACGGAATCTGCATCGGCTCCTCCACCGCCCTGTTTGCGCTGACCGCGCCGCAGTGCCCGGACTACATCGAGGGCATGTCGTGCGAGGGGATGTATTATTCCTTCTATCGCTCGTTCGACAACCATATGAAGATCGACCGCCCCGAAAAGAAGCGCTTCCCCGTACAGCAGGAGGTCATGCTCTGGATCCGGCTCGTATCGCACGCGAACGTCGTGACCGACGGTCCGTACAAGCGCATCGGAAAGCTCAGAAAGCCCATTCTGTTCCTGCACAGCCGCGAGGATCCCTACTCGACGCCGGATCAGGCGGAATACCTCTATGCGCACTGCACCGCGCCGGGCAGAAAGTTCGTCTGGTTCGAGCACGGCGCGCACTCGCGCATCCGCATCAATGATACTGAAAAGTATGACGACACGATCGTGAACTATCTCAAAGCGCTTGATGAGCAGACCGCAAGCTGACCCCGGCGTCAATTTTCCGAACAATTTGCGTAAGGTGTTGATTTTTGCCGGAACGTGCGGTATAATATATCGAATCCATAGAAGGAGGGTATTATTATGGAGTATAACAATCAAAACAATCTGCAGCAGCCGAATACGCTCGTGTTCGGTATTCTGAGCTTGGTCCTCGGACCGGTCCTCGCCATCATCTTCGGCGCGATCGGCAAGAAAAAGGGCAAGGAATTTGTTGAGCAGGGCGGCGAACTCGTCGGTGCGTCCAAGGTCGGCGTCATCCTCAGCAAGATCGGCTTCATTCTCGGCATCATCGGCACGATCTTCATGGTGATCTACATCATCCTGATCGCGGTCGGTGCTGCAAACGGCATGTTTAACTAATGCCTTTGGGGATGTTTCGGTAGTATCCTTGCGTGACGTCGATTTCCGGCGTCACGTTTTTCTTTTGAAAGGAACCATATGAGACCTGCTGCACGAAAACCGCATCCGATCAGGAGAGCGTTCTGTATTGCGCTGTGCGCACTTCTTTTGTACTGCGTGCTTTCGATGCTTGCGACCGCAGTCGTGTTTCGCGTGATCTACGCTCGAAGGGACGGACTTCCGCCGCTGCAATATACGTACGCGGAGCTCCGGCCGGACTGCCGCAGTGAACGCTTCTCCTTCCCCTCCGGACGAAATACCCTGTCCGGCCGGCGATACGACGCGGACGACCCGAAAGGGCTCATCGTACTTGTCAACGGCATCGGCGACGGCGCGGACGCGCATCTTATGGAGATCGTCGCGTTTGTTCATGCCGGCTGGTCCGTTGCGACATGGGACGCGACAGGCGTAGGCGACAGCGAGGGACGCGGCGTCATCGGACTTCAGCAGATCCGGGAGGATCTTTCCGCCTTCCTTGCCTGTCAAAAGCAGTCGGACGCGTGGCGCGGGCTTCCCGTCGTGCTCTACGGGCACAGCGCCGGCGCGTATGCCGCCGCGGCGGAGCTTCCTGCGCATCCGGAGATCAGGGCAGCCGTCTGCATTTCCGGATTCGACCGTCCCGTTGCGCTGATGCATGCGCACGCAAAGAAACGCGTCGGCTTTCCTGCGGATCTTGAATACCCGTTTCTGTATCTCGAAAACGTGCTCCTGTTCGGTGTGGACGCGGACGATTCCGCGCGCGCCGCGATCGACGAGGTCACGACGCCGGTGCTGATCGTGGGCGGGAATTCAGACGATCTCGTGCCGTACGGCAACAGTCTCATCCGTGATCCGAAAGCGTATGCGAATCCGAACGTCCGCTGTATCGAGATCACCTCGGCGTACCGCAACGAGCACTCGACCCCATGGCTTTCCGTCGGCGCCGCCCGCTACCGCGCAGAGCTTACCGACGCGGACCCCATCGACAAAGCGCTTGCGAATGAGCTTGATCCGGCGTTCACCGAAATGCTCCTGCAATTCTATGAAGCCGCGCTCCGTCCGCCCGAATAAACGGAAAACCTTCCGATATCAAAAAAAACAGCTCCGGACGGAGCTGTATATTTTTTACGTGGTTGTATTCCTTAAAGTCCCGCTTCGGGGAGACAGTGCATCTGCGTCGGTCCGAGCACGCGAAAGCCCTCGGCGTGCACGCAGAACGCGCGAAGCCCGAAGTCCGCGGCGCGGAGCTTCAAATACAGCGCAAGCGTTTTGAACGCTTCCGAATCCGCTGTGAACTGGGACGTATGGCAAAGAAGCGCTTCCTTCTGAAGCTTTAAAAGTCCGCGCGTTTTCACAAACCGGTTCGGTTTCGCCGTCATGTAGAACGCCAGCGCCTGTACGTCCGCGGCATCCGCACCGTATTGTGCCGTAAGTACGTGATAAGGCGCAAAATATGCCGCCCGCCTTGCCGCTTCCCCGACATTCCGGTGATCTGCGTGACACTCGCTCGGAACGTCCGGATCCGGCGCAAAGACCATCTGCGGCTTTGTCTCTCCGATCACGCGGGCGACGCCGCGCCAAAGATCCGAAAAGTCGTACAGCCCGCCGTCGGAAAGGTCCAGAAAGCGCACGTCGGTGACTCCGAGCAGCTTTGCGGACGCTGTTGCCTCCGCTTTTCGAATCTCTTTGAGCTCGTCCGGCGTCGTGCCCTCTTGCGCGGTCTCGAGCCCGTAACGTCCGTCGGTGCAGATCAGGAAAACGACGTGCTTTCCCTTTGCCGCGAGCTTGGCCGCCGTTGCGCCCGCGCCGATCTCGATATCGTCCGGGTGCGGTCCGATGAATAAATAGCGTTCGAACGCCTCCACCTTGGGCGGCGGTGCGGCAAAGCGCAGCGCGAATCTTGTCAGGCTCATGCTTCCCTGCCCTCCCTGCGCGCTTTGAGCTCCGCGCAGATGCGATCGTATTCCGGCTCGTCAAGCTTGTAATGCTTCAGGTAGAGGAAATACGTGAGTATCAGCAGGATCACGGGCAGCACGATCATGACCAGCAGCAGCGCCGTCGACTGCCCGCGGGTCACGCCCTCCAGCACCGTCTGGATCTCGGAGAGCTTGACCGCTTCTGTGATATGTCCCGCGGCGGCATCGTTCTCCAGCCTGGAGATCGCGTTGGTGTATCTGGTCGCGTCGGCGGCGAGGTACGTGCCCGATACGATCACGATGGTCAGCGCGGAAGCGAGCTTTGTCAAAAACGGCCGCATGGAGGTGATGATGCCTTCGTCGCGCGTGCCGTGGATGTATTCGTTGTACTCCACCGTGTTGATGACAGAGATCATCAGGATGAGATAGAATCCGTACTGTCCGAAGTTGGCGAGCATGTAGCCGAGCGTGATGAGCAGGAACTTAAGGTCCATGCCGATCAGCTTCATGGCGCCGGACGGAAGCGCAAGACCGGAGATCAGCATGACCGCATAGCCAATAAGCGAAATCAGCAGCAGATGCCGCATGAACTTTTTGCGCGGGACCTTGCGCGAGATCATGGGATAGAAGACCATCAGAAGCGCCGTGACGGACATCCCGATCGTGGTGAACAGCGAGTAAAGCCCGCCCGCATAGCCGAACTCGAAATAGATATACGTCGCGCCCATGCCGGAGATCACGATCGCGTTGCTGATCTCGTGGATCAGGAAGATCAGCGCGATCCATAGGAGCTGCTTGTTGCCCGTGATAGTGCTCCAGATCTTTTTGAAGCTGACCGGCGGGACCGGCTCGGCATTGTAGGCGCGGTTTTCCTTCACACCGAACAGCACGAAGCAGAGGAACGCCGGACAAAGGATCGCGATCGCCAGCGCGATCCATCCGTATGCGGTCGTCGTGCTGCCGCCGATGGCGTTTGCGCCGGTGGTGAGGAGCGGGATCAGAATGCTGGCGGAGGTCCCGCCGATGCCCGCAAACAGGGTCGCGCGGGACGTGAACTTGTTGCGTGTGTCGCCGTCGGAGCTCAGCGACGGGATCATGCCCCAGTAGGAGATGTCGCCCATCGTGTAGGTAATGCTGTACAGGAAATACATCACACCGAAAAACCATACGAACGGCCATCCCTGCAGCTTCACGTTGAACGTGGTGTAGATCACCACCGAGGTCGTGAGCATGCCGGCGACGATCCACGGCTTGAATTTGCCGAACCGGGTCCGCGTGCGTTCGATGATGTTACCCATGATCGGGTCGTTCAGCGCGTCGAAGATACGCGCGCCGACCATGATGCCCGTGATGGCGGTAAGTTGACCCGCCGTGAGCTCACGGGTGAACAGCACGAAGGTGAACAGAAAGTTGGTGACAAGGTTGTAGACCATGTCCCTGCCCACGGTGCCGAGCGGGAACATGATCAGGTTGCGTCGGGTTTGTTTTTGATTTACCATAGCCGTTCCTCCGTCTCTTCCGATAACAGAATTGTACCATTCCGCGTCCTGAAACGCAAGCGTGAAACGACGCAGACGCAAACAACAGCCCGCGAAGGGCTGTTGTTTTCGGTGCGTTATACATTGCGGAAAGCACGTTTTCCGTCAACCGAACAGGATCTGATTGACAATGCTTTCGAGATATTCCTGTCTGCCGCTGCCGGGAAGCGCCGGCGCGCCGAGAGACGCCGCATAGGCGGCAAGTTCCGAAAGGGTCGTTTCGCCGGAGCGGATCTTTGCGCCGATGCCCGTGCGGTAGGAGGCGTAGCGATCGGTGACGAAGGCGTCGATGCGTCCGTCCTCGATCAGCGCCGCTGCTTTCAGAAGGCCGAGCGCGAAGGTATCCATGCCCAGGATGTAGGCGTGGAACATATCCTCCGGGGTGTAGGAGGGACGGCGGGTCTTGGCGTCGAAATTGAAGCCGCCGGTCAAGCCCCCTGCTTTCAAGACTTCGTACATGCACATCGTCGCTTCATAGACGTTGAACGGGAATTCGTCGGTGTCCCATCCGAGGAGCAGGTCACCCTGATTCGCGTCGATGGAGCCCAGCATGCCGTTGATCGCGGAGATGCGGAGATCGTGCTGGAAGGTGTGTCCCGCCAGCGTCGCGTGGTTCGCTTCGATGTTCATCTTGAAGTCTTTGTCAAGCCCGTACTGCCGGAGGAAGCCGATCGCCGTCGCAGCGTCGAAATCGTACTGGTGCTTCATCGGCTCTTTGGGTTTGGGCTCGATGTAGAAATCGCCGGTAAACCCGATGCTTCTGCCGTATTCCACAGCAAGATGCATGAGTCGCGCGATGTTCTCCTGCTCGAACTTCACGTCCGTGTTGAGAAGCGTTTCATAGCCCTCTCTGCCGCCCCAGAAGACATACCCTCTGCCGCCGAGCTTGACGGTCAGGTCGAGCGCCTTTTTGATCTGCGCCGCAGCAAAGCAGAACACATCGGCACTGTTCGTGCTGCCCGCGCCGTTCATGTAGCGCGGATTACTGAACATGTTCGCCGTGCCCCAGAGACATTTGATGTCCGTTCCCTGCATCTTCTCCAGAATATAGTCGGAAATCTCGTCGAGCCGCCGGTTGGTCTCGTTGATATCGTCCGCTTCGGGAACGAGATCGACGTCGTGGAAGCAGAAGTACTTTATGCCGAGCTTTTTCATAAACTCGAAGCCGGCGTCCACTTTTGCTTTGGCGTGCTCCATGGTACCCTTTTCCGCGCCGAAGGATTTGTCTGCGGTGTCTCTGCCGAACATATCCGTGCCGCCGGCGCAGAGGTTGTGCCACCACGCCATCGCAAACGGCAGATGTTCCTTCATGGGTTTGCCCATGATGATCCGGTCTGCGTCATAGAACTTGAACGCAAGCGGGTTTTTAGACTGCGGTCCCTCGCAGGGGATGACCGGGATGTTTTCAAAAAGCTCTTTCATGGTTTATCTCCTTTATTTGATCTTCTGAAACAGGTCTTTCATGGTCGGATAGATCTCCCGAAACTTCCGGTACTGCGCCTCATACCGAGCGGCGATTTCCGGGTCGGGCGTTACGGTTTCCCGCACGCGGCAGAGGGCGTCTGCGCACGCGCTTACGCTGCCGTAGGCGCCGGTACCGACCATAGCCAGCATGGCGGCGCCGTAGCCCGGTCCCTCCTCCGTCTGCGGAATATCCAGCGGGACGTTCAAAACATTGGCGAGGATGGTTCTCCACAGAGGGCTCTTTGCGCCGCCGCCGCAGAGACGGCTCCGATCAACGGACAATCCCAGAGAGCGGGCAACCTCGAAGCTGTCGCGAAGCGCGAAGCTCACGCCTTCCAGCACCGCCTGCACAAGATCGCTTCGTGCGGCGTCCATACGCATGCCGATGAAGCAGCCGCGCGCGTCCACGTCGTTGATGGGGCTTCGCTCGCCCATCAGGTAGGGCAGGAAAAAGACCCGGTTGCGGCCGAGCTTGTCTTCCGTAATGCCCGCCTGCTCGGCGGCGTAGTCCGAGGTGTTCAGAATGTCCTCGCACAGCCACTTGTTGCAGGACGCCGCGGAGAGCATGCAGCCCATGAGATGCCAGCCGCCGTCCGCGTGGCAGAAGGCATGGAGCGCGTTGTGCGGATCGACCCCGAACGATTCGGAGGAAATGAACAGCGTGCCGCTCGTGCCTAAGCTGATGTTGCAGCCGCCTTCGCCGACCACTCCGGTGCCGACGGCCGCCGCGGCGTTGTCGCCCGCGCCCGCCGCGACCTTCACAGCTTCGGGAAGCCCTAAAACGGCTGCGATCTCCGGCTTTACAGCGCCGATGATCTCATAGCTTTCAAACAGCCGCGGCATCTGCGATTTCTGTACGCCGCAGATCTCCAGCATCTCCTCCGACCAGCGCCGGTGTTCCACATCAAGCAGCAGCATACCGCTTGCGTCCGAGAAGTCGCAGGCGTGGACCCCGGTGAGCCGATAGTTGATATAGTCCTTGGGGAGCATGATCTTCGCGATCCGGGCGAAATTTTCCGGCTCATGCTTCTGCATCCACAGAAGCTTCGGCGCCGTGAACCCGGCAAAGGCGATGTTCGCCGTGAGCGAACTCAGCTTTTCCTTGCCGACCGCGGTGTTGAGCCATTCGGTCTCCTCCCCTGTCCGTCCGTCGTTCCAAAGGATGGCGGGTCGGATCACTGCGTCGGTTTTGTCGAGCGCGACCAGGCCGTGCATCTGACCGCCGACGCCGATCCCGGCGACCCGGGCGGCGTCAAAGCCCGTCAGAAGCTTCCGGACACCTGTCACGCAGGCGTTCCACCAGTCCGTCGGGTCCTGTTCCGACCAGCCGGGCTGCGGAAAGTACAGCGGATAGTCCTCGGAAACGGTGTTTTGGATCTCTCCCGCTTCATTCACCAGCAGGAGCTTCACCGCAGAGGTTCCCAGATCAATGCCGATATAATACATGCGTGTCCTCCGTTTCTCCGCCGTCCGGGGGATTTAACCCTTGATCGCGCCGGCAATGAAGCTCTCCTGGATCTTCTTGCTCAGGAAGATGTAGATGAACAGCGTCGGGAACGTGGCGAGCACCAGCGCCGCGCCGATCGGTCCCCATTCGGTCGTATATTGTCCGGAAAGCGCCTGAACGCCGACCGGGAGTGTTCGAAGTGCGGATTTGCTGATGAAGATATTGGCGAACATCAGCTCGTTCCAGCATTGCAGGAACGTATAGATCCCGACCGTCGCCACGGCGGGCTTCATCAGCGGAACGATGATCCGGAAGAAGATCCCCCAGACGCTGCAGCCGTCGATGCACGCGGATTCGTCCAGTTCCCGCGGGATCTCGTTCATGAAACCCGTACAGACCAGGATCGCCATGGACAGCGAGAACGCGGAATAAGGGATGATGAGCGCCCAATACGTATTGAGCAGATGGAGACGGGACAGCGTTACGTATACCGGTACGATCGATGCGTGGATCGGTATCGTGAGTCCCAGCATGAAAAACTTATTCAGGGTCTTGCGGCGCTTCCAGATCAGTCTGGTGAGCGCAAAGGTCGCCATCAGCGCAACGGCAAGCGTGATCAGGATCGTCGCGATCGCCACGATCGCGCTGTTCAGGAAGTATCTTGCCATATTCCCCGTCTTGAGCGCGCTTTCGTAATTTGTCCACAGCCACTCTTTCGGGAGACCGATGACGTTCTCGCCGAAGATCTCCGGATTGCTCTTGAGGGAGAACGTAAACATCCAGTATACAGGGAAGAGGTTGACCAGCATCCAGAAAACCAACCCGATATAGATGACGACGCGTACGGCTTTGGAGTTGTTTTTCATGGCCTTATTTCTCCTCTCTGAAGATCGCGCTGATCAGAAGCGCAAAAGCGAAGCAGAGCACGATCAGCATCACGGCGATCGTACTGCCCATACCGTAACGGTTGCGGAGGAAGAGCATGTTGATCATCAGGGTGCTCGGCACCTCCGTGGCATGCATCGGGCCGCCGTTGGTCAGAACGTAGATGAGGTCGAAGGATTTCAGCGAGCCGGTCACCGCAAAAATCACGCTGATCCGGATGATGGGCTTGATGTACGGCAGCACGATGTAACGGTTGACCTGCGCGTCCGACGCGCCGTCAAGCATGGCGGCTTCCCTGAGCTCCGGCGGAACGCTCTTGACGCCCGCGTACAGCAGAAGCATATGATAGCCGACGTACTGCCACAGAACCGGCACGAACACCGATCCAAGCGCGGTCTCCTTTGTCCCGAGCCAGATCTTTGCCAAGCTGTCGAGACCGATCGCGCGGAGAAACACGTTCAGAATCCCGTAATCCGGATTGTAGATCTTCAGCCAGAGCTGACCGATAACGACCGTGGAGATCAGAACCGGCATGAAATAGACGGACAGGAAAAGTCGTTCGCCCTTGATCTTTTTCCCCAGCACGAGCGCCAGTGCGAGCGCCAGCGGAAGCTGGAGAAACACCGACAGCCCTGCCAGCAGCAGCGCGTTGCGAAGCGCTTTCAGGAAGCCGATGGAACCGCTGGTAAAAAGCTCCTTGTAGTTATTGAAACCGACAAAGGTCTTTGCTCCGAATCCGTTCCAGTCGAACAGACTGAAATATGCCGAAGCGCCGATCGGCGCGATCAGAACGCCGCAGAACAGGATCAGCGCCGGAAGGAGAAATAGCACGATATAGATTTTTTTGCTGTACATTCGCTGCATAGCCGGTATCCTCCGAACGACAGGGGATAACGGCACCTCCCAAAGTGCTTGGCAATCTGAGAGGTGCCGCCTTTGTTACTCAATCAGGTTTCAGTGATTCCCGTTCCGGGCTCAGCCGAGGTCGTTGGTAAGGCCCTTGACGAAGTTCTCACCGTCGATCGCGCCGCCGTAGACGCGGGATACGTAATCGAGGTAGACCTGCGCGGGATCAGCTGCCATTGCGGTGTCGCCGAAGAGGACCAGACCTTCGCACTGACCGACGAGGTTTGCGATGTCAACCATCAGCGGGGACAGCGAGCTGGTGTCATAGTACGGGATCCATGCGGGCATACCGACCGCGTTGAGGTAGTTGTAGTGGCAGATCTCTTTGCCGAGTTCGACCGCAACCTTGGCTGCCAGATCAGCGTGCTTGGACGCCGCGCAGACTGCCAGAACGTCGGACGGACCGCCGATGGTCTGATAGTAGGAGGAACGCTCTGCGTTCATGACCGGGAACAGACCGACGCCGGACTTGAAGCTCGCGTTGGCGACTTCACCGGTGTTCCAGGAACCGTTCTGATAGAACGCGGTCTTGCCTGCGAGGAAGTTTGCCTTGGTCTCGTCGTTGCCGAGCGCAGCGCCTGCGGGATCGAAGTATCCCTTGTTGATCATTTCCTGGAAGGTGGTAACGGCGCCTGCGATATCGGGATCGTTCCAGGTCGCTTCGCCTGCGAAGATCTTGTTGAGCGCTTCATAGCCGATCGTCTTGATCAAGATGGGCTCGAGGTACTCGGTCACGCACCAGGTCTCCTTGCCTGCGCAGCCGAACGGGATCTTGCCGGCGGCGAGCAGCGCGTCGCAGCAGGCGGTCAGGTCTTCATAGGTCTGGGGAACGTGGTCCCAGCCGACTTCCGCGAGCATATCCATGTTCGCATACATTGCGACGATGTTGAAGGTGGTGGGCACGCCGTAGTGCTTGCCGTCATAGGTGGTTGTAGACAGCATGGACTCGGGGAGCTGTCCTTCATAGGGCTTGAAGTACTCATCCAGGCAAACTGCCCGGCCTGCATTGACAAACTCGCCGAGGAAGCCGCCGGACCAAGAGAAGAAGATGTCGGGCAGGTCTTCGGTGTCGCCGCCCATCATCGCGGCCTTGATCTTGGTCTTGTAGGACTCGTTCTCAAAGGCTTCCATCTCGATCTTGATGCCGGGATTCGCTTTCTCGTATTCTTCGATTGCTTTCAGATACGCCGGACGGTTACCGTCGGACTCGGTGGCGATGCACCAGAGCTTCAGGGTGACTTCTTCGTTGGCTGCGGGTTCATTCGCGGGTTCGTTCGCGGGTTCATTCGCGGGCTGGTT
The DNA here is from genome assembly GCA_947302865.1 of uncultured Clostridia bacterium. The sequence goes on along the minus strand of CAMYWS010000016.1, from coordinate 2,288 downwards.
TGCGGGCTGTTCCGTCGTCGCGGGCTTGCTTGTGCAAGCGACCAGAGCGAGGATCATGCAGAGCACGAGCGCCAGGGCTACAATCTTTTTCATTTTGATACTCCTCCTTGGTTTTTTGTGGGTCTTGTTTTGTTGCGTTGTTTTTTATTTAAGAAATGGGTGAAGCCGAACCTGCCTGAGTCCGATAAGCCCGGTTGCGGCCGTCCCAAAGTCTTACTTTGTCATGCGGATCGGCACGGCGCGTGCCTTTCGGCCTGTAAGCGCTTCCGTGCGCGCGTCCGGTCCGCCGAAGCCGGCATAGAGCGTCCACGTTCCGCTGCCGCTGATCCGTTCTCCCGTATCGGCGACGACGGTAAACGCCGCTTCGTCGATGGGAACAGAAACGGTTCTCTCCTCGCCTGCCGCAAGGAAGATCCTCCGAAAACCGCAGAGGATCGGATTCGGCGGCGCATAAGGGCTTTCCTCATCGCGGAGATACAGCTCGAGAACTTCCTCCGTATCCCGCGATCCCCTGTTGACGATCCTGACCGCGGCGTTCGTCCGGTCGGCCGAAAGCCCGGTCACCTCGCAGGCGCCGTAACTCAAACCGTAGCCGAAGGGATAGAGCGGCTCGCCGCGGTAGTATCGATACGTCCTCCCCGCCATGGCATAGTCGGTAAAGGCGGGCAGCTCCGAAAGCGCTTCATTCCGGTAGAACGTGACCGGAAGCTTTCCCGAGGGGGACGCCTCTCCGAACAGCAGCTCGGCGATCGCCTTTCCGCCGCCGGCGCCGGGATACCATCCGAGCAGGATCGCCTCTGCCTTCTCGTGTGCTTCGGAAAGATCGATGGCGCTTCCGGCAAGCAGGATCACGATCGTCGGCTTTCCGACGGCAAGGACGCCGGAAAGAAGGATCCGCTGCGGTTCCGGTAAAAGCAGATCCGCTTTGTCTCCGGAATTGTAGCTGTTTCCGGTGTCGCCCTCTTCGCCTTCCAGCGTCTCATTGAGACCGAGCACGAGGATCACCGTGTCGCTTGCCTTTGCGACGGCGACTGCCTCCGCAAGGCGATCGTTCGGCTGCGCCAGCGGCTCCACGCGATCCGTGCAGAGCGCGCAGCCTTCCGAATAGAGCACGCGGCATCTGTCTTTTACATGATCCTGGATCCCTTCCAGAACCGTTACGTAGCGGGAAGCGGTACCGTGATAGTTGCCGATCAGCGCCGAGCGGCTGTCGGCGTTCGGTCCGATCACGCCGATCGTTCCGCACGTACCCGCATTCAGCGGCAGGATCCCGCTGTTTTTCAGCAGCACACAGCTTTCCAGCGCGGCATTGTGCGCCGCTTCAAGATGCTCCGGGCACTCGATCCGGTCATAGGGGATCGAATCGTATTCGCTGCCCTCTTCGCCCAGCACGCCGAGCAGAAACCGGGTCGTGAACAGCCGCACCGCAGAACGTGTGATCTCTTCCTCGGAGATCATTCCGTACTCCAACGCGCGCAGAACGTGCCGATAGGTACATCCGCAGTTGAGATCGCAGCCGGATCGAAGCGCGAGCTGAACGGATCCCGTCGGATCGTCGGTCACGCCGTGATTCTCGTGAAAATCCCGGATCGCCCAGCAGTCGGAAACAAAGTGTCCCTGAAAGCCCCATTCTTCGCGGAGCTTCTTCATCAGATAAGAGCTTGCGCAGCAGGGCTCGCCGTTTGTCCGGTTGTATGCGCCCATAACGGCTTCCACGCCCTCTTTGACCAGCGCGCGGAACGCCGGCAGATACGTCTCCTCCAGGTCCTTTTCGGAAACCTGCGCGTCAAAGCTGTGCCGAAGCGCTTCGGGTCCGCTGTGGGCCGCAAAATGCTTTGCGCAGGCGGCCGTCTTCAGTGTCCTGCCCTTTCCCTGCAGCCCTCTGACGAACGCGCGCCCCATTCGGGCGGTCAGCGTCGGGTCTTCTCCGTACGTCTCCTGACCTCTTCCCCAGCGCGGGTCGCGGAAAATGTTGATATTGGGCGACCACAGGGTCAGCCCGTGATAGATATCGCGGTCTCCCTCGCGGGAAAGCGCGTTGTATTTGGCTCTTGCCTCCTCGGAGATCACGGAGGCGATCTTCTCAACGAGCGCATCGTCGAACGTCGCCGCCATGCCGACGGCCTGCGGAAAGCTCGTTGCGGTACCGCCGCGGGCAAGCCCGTGCAGTCCCTCGTTCCACCAGTTGTATGCGGGGATCCCCAGTCGTTCGATCGCCGGCGCGTCGAAGCGAAGCTGTCCGGCCTTTTCCTCAACGGTCATGCGGCCGACCAGTTCTTCAGCAAGTT
>CAMYWS010000015.1 GCA_947302865.1 uncultured Clostridia bacterium | reverse complement strand
ACGAGCTTTCCATCAGTTCGGTGACCGCCGTGTTCGGCGCGCCGATCGTCATCCTCGTGATGCTCAGAAGGCAGAAGGAGGGCGACAGATGAACGCCACGTATTACATTTCCGCGGAACGTATGACCGTCGGCTATGACGGCAAGCCGCTGATCGAGAACATTGAGATCGGCGTGCGCCGCGGCGAAATTCTGACGCTGATCGGACCGAACGGCTCGGGCAAGTCCACGATCCTGAAAAGCATCATCAAGGAACTCCGGCTGATTGCCGGGACCGTCGTGCTCGACGGACGCGACATGGCGGAACTCAGAGAACGCGACATCGCCAAAAAGCTTGCGATCGTCATGACCGAACGCATTCGCGGCGAACTCATGAGCTGTTGGGACGTCGCGGCGACCGGACGCTATCCGTATACCGGACGGCTCGGCATTCTCACAAAGGAGGACCGCGCGATCGTCGACGCGGCGATCCGGACGGTGCACGCGGAGGATTTTGCGGAGCGACCGTTCAACCGCATCTCGGACGGACAGCGGCAGCGCATCCTGCTTGCGCGGGCGATCTCACAACAGCCGGAGGTCATTGTGCTCGACGAACCGACGTCGTTCCTCGACGTAAAGCACAAGCTGGAACTTCTGGACATTCTGAAATCCATGGTACGCAACGAGAACGTCGCGGTCATCGTGTCGCTGCACGAGCTTGACCTTGCGGAAAAGATCTCGGACCGCGTGGTGTGCGTGGCGGAAGGCCGCATCGACCGGTGCGGCACGCCGGAGGAGATCTTCCGCGATGACTGTATCTCCGCGCTGTACGGCATGAAAACCGGCAGCTTCAACGCGCTGTTCGGCAGCGTAGAGCTTCCCGCCGTTTCCGGCGAACCGAAGGTCTTCGTGATCGGCGGCGGCGGCAGCGGCATTGCCGCGTACCGCGCGCTGCAGCGGGCGGGTATGCCGTTCGCGGCGGGCATCCTGCCCGAAAGCGATCTTGATTATCCGGTCGCGAAAGCATTGGCGGCGGAGCTTTTCGCAATTCCCGCGTTTGCGGCGGCGGATGAACGCACCGCAGCGAACGCCGAAGCCCGCATGCTCTCGATCGGCAGAGTCGTTTCGACCGTGCGCGCCTTCGGCGAAACGAACGCGGCAAACCGAAGATTATACGAAGCGGCAAAGGCGGCGGGACTGCTCGTCGATCTCGACGCACTTACAAAGGGGGTCGAACCGTGACCCTTTGGCAATACACATTATTATCCGTCCTTCTCGGCTTTCTGATCGACTGCGTGCTCGGCGATCCGGCAAAACTGCCGCACCCCGTGGTTCTGATCGGCAAGCTCATTTCACTGTCCGAAAAGACGCTTCGCAAAGCGTTTCCGAAGACCGACCGCGGCGAACTTGCCGCGGGAACGGTCATGGCGATCCTTGTTCCGATCGTTTCCGCAAGCGTTGCCTTCGGGATCCTGTTCGGGCTTTGGAAGCTCTCTCCGTGGGCATATTTTGCGGCAAGTTCTGTCATGTGCTGGCAGTGCTTTGCGGCAAGATGCCTGCAAAAGGAAGCGGAGAAGGTGGTCAAAGCGCTTAAAACGGAGGGACTCGAAGCCGGACGCAGGCAGGTATCCATGCTCGTCGGGCGCGATACCGAGCGACTTTCGGAGGAGCAGGTGCTGAAAGCTGCCGTCGAAACCGTTGCCGAAAACACCTCGGACGGCGTGATCGCGCCGATGCTTTATATGCTCCTGTTCGGCGCGGTCGGCGGCTTCTTCTATAAGGCGGTCAACACGATGGATTCCATGGTCGGCTACAAAAACGACCGTTATCTCTTCTTCGGACGCGCTGCGGCAAAGCTCGACGACGCGGCAAACTTCATCCCGTCGCGGCTTTCCGCGCTTGCCATGATCGCGGTCTCGCCGCTTTGTAAACTGGACGGCAGAAACGCGTTCCGCGTGTGGAAACGCGACAGAAGAAAGCATGCAAGCCCGAACTCCGCCGAGACCGAATCGGTCGCGGCGGGCGCGCTGCACATTGCGCTTGCGGGTCCTGCAAGCTACTTCGGCAAGATTGTCGAAAAACCCGTCATCGGCGATCCGGATCGTACCATCGAACGCGGCGACGTCAAAAAAACCTGCGCGCTGATGTACGGGGCAAGCATCCTTTTGCTTGTTCTGTCAGAGGCGATCCTTATGCCGCTTGCTTTTTTCGGAGGGCTCGGGCTATGAAATTCAGCAGCTACGCGCACGGCGGTGACGTCTACAAAAACCCGGTGACGCTCGATTTTTCCGCGAATGTGAACCCATACGGCACACCGGAGAAGGTCAAAGCGGCGATCCGCCGTTCGGCGGACGCGGTTTTTTGCTACCCCGATCCGTACTGCACGGCGCTTCGGGAAAAGCTTTCCGCGCTGCACGGCGTTAATGCCGACGCGATCCTTTGCGGCAGCGGCGCGGCGGAGCTGATCTTTTCGTTTGCGGCGGCGCTTCGCCCGAAGACCGCGCTTCTGCCCGTGCCGTCGTTTTCGGAGTATGAAACGGCGTTCTTTGCGGCGGGAACGGAGCCGATCTTCCATCCGCTTCTGCGTGAAAACGGATTTGCGCTGACAAACGATATTCTCGACGCGATCACGGACAGCACGGACGTTCTCATGCTCTGCTCGCCGAACAACCCGACCGGGCGATGCATCGACAAAGAATTGCTTCTCTCGATCCTCGACCGTTGCCGAAAGACCCAAACATGGCTGTTTCTCGACGAATGCTTTCAGGATCTCTGCGACGCGGATAAGGCGTTTTCGCTGATCGGGCAGCTCAAAGACGGCGACCGCGCGCTGGTTTTACGCGCGTTCACGAAGACCTACGGTATGGCGGGCGTGCGGCTCGGCTACGCGATCTCGAAAAACCGCGATCTGCTTTTCGGAATGTCCGAAGCCGTACAGCCGTGGAACGTGTCGACGGTCGCGCAAGCGGCGGGGCTTGCCGCGCTCGACTGCCCGGACTGGGCGGAGAAGGCACGCGCGCTGTTTCAAACGGAAAAGGCGTATCTTTTGAAAGAACTCAAAGCGCTCGGCGTATCCGTTCTGCCCGGCGACGCGAATTATCTGCTGCTTTCGGGCGTGCCGATGCTGTATGACGGCTTGCTCAAAAAGGGCATTCTGGTGCGCGACTGCGAAAACTACCGCGGATTACAGAAGGGTGACGTGCGCATCGCGGTGCGGACGCACGCGGAAAACGCGGTGCTGATTGCGGCGATCGCGGAGGTGCTGCATGGCTGAGACCGGCATCGAACAGCATTACATTGAAAAGGACGGCAAGCGCCTGCGCTTCGGCTTTACGACCGGCACCTGCGCGGCGGCGGCGGCAAAGGCGGCGGCGATCCTGCTTCTTTCCGGCACGGCGCCGAAGACGGTTCCGATCCTTACGCCGAAGGGCATTGATTTGAACCTTCCCGTACTGGAGCCCGTAAAAACGGACAGCTTTGCCTCCTGCGCGATCCGAAAGGATTCCGGCGACGATCCGGACGTGACGAACGGCGTGCTGGTGTACGCAAGGGTCGCGTATGCAAAAGAGCCGAGCATTTCGATCGACGGCGGCGAGGGCGTCGGACGGGTCACAAAGCCGGGGCTCAAGCAGGCGATCGGCGAAGCGGCGATCAATCCCGTCCCGCGCGAAATGATCCGGCAGGCGGTGGAAGCGGTTTCGGACGAATACGAAAACGCGGGCGGGCTTTCGGTCGTGATCTCGATCCCGGAGGGCGTGGCGCTGGCGGAAAAGACGTTCAATCCGCGGCTCGGCATCGTGGGCGGGATCTCGATCCTCGGCACAAGCGGCGTCGTGGAACCGATGAGCGAGGATGCGCTCATTGACAGCATCGCGCTGGAGATCCGGCAGAGGAAGGCGCTCGGCGACACGCGGCTTATCCTGACCCCCGGCAACTACGGCGCGGACTTTCTGAAAACCGCATACGGAATCGCAGACGAGCGGGTCGTGAAATGCTCGAACTTTATCGGCGACGCGCTGAAAAACGCTGAGGATACGGGCTTTTCCGAGGTCCTGCTTGCGGGACATATCGGAAAACTCGTCAAGCTTTCCGGCGCGATCTTCAACACGCACTCAAAGTACGGCGACCGCCGCGCGGAGCTCATCGCGGCGGCGGCAAGGACGGCGGGCGCGGACGAAGCGACGGCGCAGGAGATGTTCGACTGCGTTACGACCGACGAAATGCTGCGCATCCTCGAAGAAAAGGGGATGCTTTCCGGCACAATGGACGCGCTGAAAACGCGTATCGACGCGGCGCTCGCGACGCGGTTTCCGAAGCTTAAAATCGGCGTGATCGTCTTTACCGCGGGAAACCGTGAACTGTTTCAGAACGTGCCTGCGGGGCTTTGGGCGGAGGAAGGTATATGAACGGAATCGTTTACGGCGTCGGCGTGGGGCCGGGCGACCCGGAACTGCTGACGATCAGGGCGGCGCGGCTCATTCGCGATTGCGACGTGCTTGCGATCCCGCACCGCGATCCCGAAAAATGCTTTGCGTACCGGATCGCGTGCGGCGCGGTACCGGAGGCAAAGGACAAGCCGGTCCTCTGCGTCGACATGCCGATGACGCACGACAGGACATTGCGCGAGGCGGCGTATGAAACGGGCGCGGCGGCGATTGCAGAAGAGCTCAGGGACGACAGAACCGTCGTGTTCGTCACGCTCGGCGATCCGTCGGTCTATTCGACGTTTGCGTATCTTGCGGACCGGGTGGAAAAAAGGGGCTTTGCGGCAGAGTGGGTTCCCGGCGTACCCTCGTTCTGCGCGGCGGCGGCAGCACTCCGTGCGCCGCTGTGCACCGACCGCGAGGAGCTGCATATCCTGCCGGGCAGCATCAACGCCGGAAACGCGCTTGCGTACCCCGGCACGAAGATTTTTATGAAGGGCGAGCTCAATCCGCTGCTCGACGCGATCGAGAAAAGCGGAACGTCCGCGCGGGCAGTCGAAAACTGCGGCACGGAGAACGAGCGGGTTTACCGGACGGCGGGAGAGATCCCGAAGGACGCGGGCTATTATCTGGTCACGATCGTAAAGGAGGAAGTATGATCCGTTTTGTGGGCGCAGGATGCGGCGCGGAGGATCTGATCACGGTACGCGGACAGCGGCTTTTGTCGGAAGCCGACGTGATCATCTATGCGGGTTCATTGGTCAATCCGAAGCTGCTTGACGGCAGAAAAGAGGGTGCAAAGGTGTATAACAGCGCGGAAATGACGCTCGAGGAGGTCCTTTCCGTGATGTACGAAGCGGAGGAGCGGGGGTTTATGACCGTTCGTCTGCACACCGGCGACCCGTGTCTGTTCGGCGCGATCCGCGAGCAGATGGACGCGCTCGACAAAAAAGGCATCGCGTACGACTATACGCCCGGCGTCAGCTCGTTCTGCGGCGCGGCGGCGGCGCTCAATATGGAGTATACGCTGCCGGGCGTCTCGCAAAGCGTCGTCATCACGCGCATGGCGGGAAGAACGCCCGTGCCGGAGCGCGAAAGCGTCCGCGCGTTCGCCGCGCACCGGGCGACGATGGTGCTGTTTTTAAGCACGGGCCTTCTCGAAAAAACGCAGGAGGAGCTGCTTGCGGGCGGATACGGTCCCGATACGCCTGCCGCGATCGTCTGTAAGGCGAGCTGGCCGGACGAAAAGGCGGTCCTTTGTACGGTCTCGACGCTCGCGCAGTGCGCACAGGAGAACGGCATCCGAAAGACCGCGCTCATCATCGTAGGCGACGCGGTCAAACAAAGCAACTACGCGCGCTCGGAGCTCTATAACCCGTCCTTTGCGACGGAATTCCGCCCGGCAAAGGAGTGAGCCGATGGACGTCCGGATCGTTTCGTATACCGCGCGCGGCGAAAAAACCGCGCGGCGCGCAGCCGACGCGCTCGTCGGGCAGGGGCATGCCTGCCGCACGTTTGCACTCGAAAAGTTTTGCGGAGAAGGCGACGAACCGCTTTCCGTCTCCGCGTCCGAATGGGCAAGGGAAGCGTTCGAAGCCGCCGACGCGCTTGTGTTCGTGTGCGCCGCGGGTATTGCGGTCCGCGCGATCGCGCCGTGGGTGAAGAGCAAGATGACCGATCCCGCGGTGCTGGCGGTCGACGAAAAGGGGACGTTCGTGATCCCGTTGCTGTCCGGGCACATCGGCGGGGCAAACGCGCTTTCCATTACGCTTGCCGGCGCGCTCGGCGCAACGCCGGTCATCACCACCGCGACCGACCTTAGTAATCTGTTTGCGGTCGACGTCTTCGCGACGAAAAACCGCCTGGCAATCACCGATATGGCGCTTGCAAAGGAGATCTCCGCTGCGCTGCTTGCGGGCGAGCCGGTGGGCTTTTGCTCCGACCTGCCCGTTTCGGGCTCGCTTCCGAAGGGGCTGACGAACGGCGAAGCAACGCTCGGCGTGTGCGTCTCGCGCGAACGGAAAGCGTCGTATCCGAGAACGCTTCATCTGATCCCGCAGCGCTTTGCGCTCGGCGTCGGCTGCAAAAAGGGCAAGGACGGGGACGCGCTGGAAGCGTTCGTCCGCCGGAATCTGGAAGCATCCGGCGTTTCGACGGGCGAGCTGTTCTGTATGGCAAGCATCGACATAAAGCGGAACGAACCGGGACTTCTGGCGCTTTCAAAATCGCTCGGCGTACCGTTTGTCACCTATTCGGCGGAGGAACTGAACGCGGTACCGGGCATATTTTCCGGCTCGGCGTTTGTGAAGGAAACGACGGGCACGGACTGCGTTTCGGAACGCGCGGCGGTCAAGGCGTCAAGCGGGGAACTGATCGTGAAAAAGATCGCGGAGGACGGCATGACCTTTGCGCTTGCGGAAAACAAGGAGGGGATCTCGTTTGCATAAGCTGTACGTGGTGGGGCTCGGTCCCGGCGGGGCGGACGGCATGACGGTCCGCGCGAAAGACGCGATCGAAAAAAGTGACGTGATCGTGGGCTACACGGTCTATATCGACCTCATCCGGGAGGCGTTTCCCGAAAAGGAATATCTGTCGACCCCGATGCGAAAGGAGGTCGACCGCGTGCGGCTTGCGCTTGCGACCGCCGCACAGGGGCAGACCGTCGCCATGGTCTGTTCGGGTGACGCGGGCGTCTACGGTATGAGCGGGCTTTGCGAGGAGCTTTTACATGAGTACCCCGGCGTGGAGCTCGAAACAATCCCCGGCGTGTCCGCAGTGCTGAGCGGCGCCGCGATTTTAGGCGCGCCGCTGATGCACGATTTTGCGGTCGTCAGTCTTTCCGATCTTCTGACCCCTTGGGAAAAGATCGAAAAGCGGCTTTTGGCGGCCGCGGAAGCGGATTTTGTGATCTGCCTCTACAATCCCGCAAGCCATAAGCGCCGCGATTACCTCAATAAGGCGTGCGGACTCATTCTGCGGTACGCGTCGCCGAAAACCGTCTGCGGGATCGCAAGAAACATCGGGCGCGAAGGCGAGGAAACGCGGATTCTCACGCTCGAAGAGCTCAGGGACGCCGAGGTCGATATGTTCTCGACCGTGTTCATCGGCAATTCGCAGACGAAAATCATCAACGGAAAAATGGTCACGCCGAGAGGGTATCAGTATGAATAGCATTCTTTTGTTCGCGGGAACGACCGAAGGGCGGCGGATCGCCGAAGCGCTTGCGGATCAGCCCGTAACGCTCACCGTCAGCGTCGCCACGGAGTACGGCGAAACGCTGATCGCGCCCGCCGGAAACGTCCGCGTCCTGTTCGGACGCAAGAACGCCGACGAGATCGAAGCGCTGATTTCCGAAACGCAGGCGTCGCTTCTGATCGACGCGACGCACCCGTACGCGGTCGAGGTCACGAAGACGCTGAAAGCGGTCTGCGCATCGACCGGAACGGAATACGTGCGCGTGCTGCGCGGCGCGTCGGACGCGGACGGCTGCGTGTTTGTCGACGATACCGAGGCGGCGGTGCGGTATCTGAACGGCGCGGAGGGGAACGTGCTTCTGACCGTCGGCAGCAAGGAGCTTGCCCGCTATACGGCGGTCAGAGACTATAAGACAAGATTGTTCGCCCGCATCCTGCCGGTGAAGGAATCGGCGGACGCGGCATTCTCGCTCGGCTTTTCCGGGAAAAATCTCATCTGTATGCAGGGACCTTTTTCCGAGGAGATGAACGCGGCGACCATCCGCGCGACCGGCGCAAAGTATCTCGTCACCAAGGACACCGGCAGCGCGGGCGGTTTTGCGGAGAAGATCGCTGCGGCAAAAGCATGCGGCGCGACATCCGTTGTGATACGCCGTCCCGAGGAGGACGGCATCGGCGAAGCGGCGTGCCTTTCGCTGCTTTCGAAGCGGTACGGGCTCACGCCGAACAAACGGATCACGGTGATCGGGATCGGCATGGACGGCGAACGGACGCTCACGGAGGAGGCCGTTCACGCGTGCGATCAGGCGGAGCTTCTCGTCGGCGCAAAGCGCGTGACAGACGCGCTGCAGCGGTTCGGAAAGCCGGTTCAGAACGCGATCGCGCCGCAGGAGATCGAGGCGGTCCTCCGCGGCACGGACGCACTGCGCGTCGTCGTCGCCATGTCGGGAGACACGGGCTTTTTCAGCGGCGCAAAGAAGCTTCTGCCGCGCATTGCCGATCTCAAACCGACGGTTTTGCCGGGCGTTTCGTCGGTCTCATACCTTGCGGCAAAGCTCGGCGTGCCCTATCACGACGCGGCGCTGCTGTCCGCGCACGGACGCGCGATCAATCTCATACGAAAGGTCCGGCAGAACGCGCGCGTGTTTGTGCTCGTCGGCGGGGAGCACGGCGTCAGGGATCAGCTTCGACTGTTGTGCGATCACGGATTCGGAAATCTTTCGGTTGCGGTCGGGACCGATCTCGGAAGCGAAACGGAAGCGATCGCACACGGCACGGCGGAGGAACTCAAAGATATAACTTTTTCACCGCTTGCGATCGTCTGTATCGAAAACCCGGACGCGGTGCGCGCGGTCGTCACGCACGGCAGACCGGACGGGGATTTCCTGCGCACCGAAGTGCCGATGACAAAGTCCGAGGTCCGCGCGGTGACGCTCAGCAAGCTGAAACTCACGAAAAACGCGGTCTGCTGGGACGTCGGCGCGGGGACCGGCTCGGTTTCGCTGGAGATGGCGGATTGCTGTGAGGACGGGACCGTCTATGCGATCGAGCGGAACGAATCCGCGTGCGATCTCATCGAACAGAACAAGCGTCATCTCGGCGTGATGAACGTCACGGTCGTGCACGGCTCCGCGCCGGAAGTCCTTTCGGCGCTTCCCGCTCCCACACACGTCTTTATCGGCGGCAGCGGCGGGAGCCTCAAAGCGATCATCGAAGCCGCGCTGTCGAAGAATCCGCGCGTGCGCATCGTGCTGAACACGGTCACGGCGGAGACCTTTGCGGAGGCAATGGCGGCGATCCGCGATCTGCATTTACAAAACGAGGAGATCGTCGTGCTGAACGTGTCCCGCGGACGGAAGGTCGGCGGATATCACCTGATGACCGCGCAGAATCCGGTCAACATCATTTCGTGCGAGGGAGGCGGGGAGGATGCATAGCCCGCGCGTACTGTTTGCGGCGCCTGCTTCCGGCAGCGGCAAGACCACCGTCGTATGCGGCGTGCTGCGCGCGCTCAAAAACCGCGGCAGGACCGTTTCCGCGTTCAAGTGCGGACCGGACTATATCGACCCGCTGTTTCATGAGCGCGTTGTCGGCGTGAAAAGCGGCACTTTGGATCTGTTCTTCTCCGGGGAGGAAACGCTGCGCCGCCTGTATGCGCAAAACGCCGCGGGCAGTGACTGCGCCGTGATCGAAGGCGTGATGGGCTATTACGACGGGCTGAGTGCCGCAAGCGACGAGGCGAGCAGCTTTTCCGTCGCAAGGGCGCTTTCCGCCCCGGTTGTGCTGATCGTCGACAGCCGCGGGCAGAGCTTGTCCGCGCTTGCGACGCTGCAGGGCTTTTTGGAATTCCGTCCCGACAGCGGGATCAAGGGCGTGATCTTCAACCGCATGAGCGAGCACGTCTACCGTGCGCTGAAGCCCGCGGTGGAATCAATGAGCGTCGTGCCGATCGGATACGTTCCGAAGTCGGACGCGCTGACGCTTGAAAGCAGGCATCTCGGGCTCGTCACACCGAACGAGGTCAGGAATCTTTCCGAAAAGCTCGACGCGCTTGCCGCGCTTCTCAATACCACGCTTGACTTTGACGCGCTCGACGCGCTGATGCGGTCCGCGCCGGCGCTTTCCGTGCCGGACGCTCCGACCGTACCGGACATGCCGAAGACCGTGATCGCGGTGGCGAAGGACGACGCGTTCTGCTTCCTGTACCGCGACAATGTTGCGCTTTTAAAGCGGTACGGCGCGGAGCTTCGCTTCTTCTCACCGCTTGCCGATACGGCGCTTCCCGCAGGCGTGCAGGGGCTGATCCTGCCCGGCGGGTACCCGGAGCTGTTCGCAAAGCGGCTGTCCGAAAACGCCGCGATGCGAAACGCGATCAAAGACGCGATCGGGCGCGGCATGCCGACGCTTGCCGAGTGCGGCGGGTTCCTGTATCTTCACGACACGCTTTCCGACATGGACGGCGATCCGTACCCGATGTGCGGCGTGATCCGGGCGGACGCGGCGCGTACGGATAAGCTTTCCCGCTTCGGCTACGTCACGCTTTCGGCGAAGTCGGACACGGCGTTTTTCAAAGCGGGCGAGTCGATCAAAGCGCACGAGTTCCACTATTTCGAAAGCGGCGATCCCGGCGCGGTGCTTGTCGCGGCAAAGCCGAACGGACGCGAATGGGCGTGCATGCACGCGCAGGGCAACCTCCTCGCGGGCTTTCCGCATCTCTTCTACGAATCGAATCCGAAGCCGGTCGAGCGCTTTTTAAGGCGCGCGGCAAAGGAGGTATAAATGGCTGAAGCGATCATGATCCAGGGAACGATGTCCAACGCGGGCAAAAGTCTCATCGCCGCGGGGCTCTGCCGTGTCTTTATGCAGGACGGGTATAGGGTCGCGCCGTTCAAGGCGCAGAACATGGCGCTGAATTCGTTCATCACGAAAGAAGGGCTCGAAATGGGCCGCGCGCAGGTCGTGCAGGCGGAGGCGGCGGGCGTCGAGCCGTCCGTGCTGATGAACCCGATCCTTTTGAAACCCACGAGCGACATGGGCTCGCAGGTCATCGTAAACGGCGAGGTCTGGGCGCAGATGAACGCACGCGACTATTTCGCGGTCAAAAAAACGCTGATGCCGGAGGTGATGAAGGCATACAACACCTTGTCCGGGCAAAACGATGTGATCGTGATCGAAGGCGCGGGCAGTCCCGCCGAGATCAATCTGAAGGACGCGGACGTATTCGTGAACATGGGCATGGCAAAGGCGGCTTCTTCGCCGGTGCTGCTGGTCGGCGACATCGACCGCGGCGGCGTGTTCGCGCAATTGTACGGTACGGTCGCGCTGCTCGACCCCGACGAGCGCGCGCTCGTCAAAGGCGTCATCATCAATAAATTCCGCGGCGACGAATCCATTTTAACGCCCGGCGTAAAGCAGCTTGAAGCGCTTTTGGGCATTCCGGTCGTCGGCGTCGTGCCGTACGTGCATCTCGACATCGACGACGAGGATTCGCTTTCCGAACGGCTCGAAAACAAGCCCGCGGCGCTCGTCGATATCGCCGTGATCCGCTTGCCGCGTCTAAGTAACTTCACCGATTTTCGCACGCTTGAGGCGATCGACGGCGTGTCCGTGCGCTACGTTTCGTCGACACAGCAGTTCGGCGAGCCGGACCTTGTGATCCTGCCCGGCACGAAAAACACGATGGCGGACCTTCTGTGGCTGCGGCAAAGCGGGCTCGAGGCGAAGATCCTGCGTTTTGCCGATACGGGCGGCGCGGTGTTCGGGATCTGCGGGGGCTTTCAGATGCTCGGAACGTCGCTCAATGATCCGCACGGCGTGGAGCACGGCGGAAGCCTGCGCGGAATGGGGCTGCTGCCGGTCGAAACGACCTTCACGGAACAAAAGACGCGAACGCGCGTTTCCGGCACGTTCGGCACGCTCTCCGGCGTCTTCTCGACACTGTCCGGGCTGCCGTTTGCCGGCTACGAGATCCATATGGGCGAAACGGAAAGCGCTTTACCGATCGCTTCGATCACCGACGCGGTCGCGGGCGGCACGAAAAACGACGGCTGCCAAAGCGGTCCCGTCTGCGGCACGTACGTACACGGCGTGCTCGACGGCGACGCGGTCGCGGGCGCGCTCGTGCGCGCGCTTGCCGAACGGAAGGGCATAGACCCGGCGCAGCTCGGCAAGGTCTCCGGCGAAGCGCATAAGCAGCGGCAATACGATCTGCTTGCCGACACGATCCGGAATCACATGGATATGGATGCGATCTACCGCATCTTAAGGGAGGGCGTATGACAGAGATTCAAAAGATCGCGCCGATGGACATCGAGCGCGAAAGCTTTCGCATCATCACAGAGGAGCTCAAAGGTCGCGTGCTTGACGAAGCGCAGGCGCCGATCATCAAGCGCGTGATCCATACGACGGCGGATTTCGACTATGCCGACAATCTGTATTTTTCGCCCGATGCCGTCCGCCTTGCGCTCGACGCGCTGAAAGGCGGCGCGGCGGTCGTGACCGATACGCAGATGGCGCTTGCGGGGATCAACAAACGCACGCTCGAAAAGCTCGGCGGCGAGGCGTTCTGCTTTATGTCGGACGCGGACGTTGCAAAGGCGGCGAAAGCGCAGGGCGTGACCCGCGCGCGCGTCAGCATGGACAAGGCGGCTGCACTCGGAAATAACGTGATCTATGCGATCGGCAACGCGCCGACGGCGCTCATCCGTCTTCGCGAGCACATCGACGCGGGCTATCACCCGAAGCTCGTCATCGGCGTGCCGGTGGGGTTTGTGAACGTCGTCGCGTCAAAGGAGATGATCATGGAAACGGACGTGCCGTGCATCGTCGCCCGCGGGCGGAAGGGCGGCAGCAACGTCGCCGCGTGCATCGTAAACGCGCTTTTATACCAAATCGACGAAACGAGAGGAGCAAAGCAATGAACAGCGATTCGTTTATCAACAACACCGACTGCAAATATTTTCCGTGCCATAAGACGAACCATCCCGAGGACTTCAACTGTCTCTTCTGCTACTGCCCGCTGTACATGCTGGGCGACAAATGCGGCGGCAACTTTACCTATATGGAAAACGGGATCAAGAACTGCACGGACTGCATGGTGCCGCATTCGAAAAACGCGGTGCAGTATATCCTGAAGCGCTGGCCGGACATCTCAGAGGTCGCGCGGAAAAAGGACTGAAACAGAAAACGATCCGGGCTTCCGGATCGTTTTTCATATGGATATCGTTACTCCGCTTTGCGGCGTTTGAACCGATTTTCGATCGCAAAACCGATGCGTTCGATGCGCGTGAGCCGTCCGATCTGCATCGCGCCTTCGGTGATGACGACCGCGACGGGAATGTCGATCACGTAATGCTGTTTCACAAACAGGATGGAAAAACAGACGAGGATCAGGAAGACCAGATTGAACCATTGATACCACTTCGGGATCTTCTCGCAGTCCATCGTGCCGCGCCAGCAGATGTAGCTGATGACCACGTGCAGGGACGGGCATAGGTTCGTCGGCGAATCGACCCGATAGAGAAACCGCATCCAGTCGTTGAAAAGCCCGCTCCCCGTGATTTCGGGACGCTCGATCGTGACGGGATACGCAAGGAAGCAAACGAGCGAAGCGATCATGATGATCGAATAAATACCGCAGAGACGGTACGCGTGCCGCTTGCTTTCCGAAAGAATCCAGAGGACCGTGACCACCCACGAGAGGAACGACAGAAAATAGACCGTGACCCAAGCAGGACTTACGGGGATCATCTCATCCAGCGGCGTCGAAAGACTGTGCGCCGGAAGGTACGGCAGAAGCGGACGCGTCGCGTAGAACACAAGAAGGTCGATGGTCAGAACGTAAATGAACGTGATGAATACGTACGGCGGGACCCGATCGAAAAAAGAGCGCCGCGCCGTTCTCTTTTCAGATTCTTTTTGCTTCATAAGTGTTTTGCCTCAAAAAACAGTCATTGGTTTCGACGCTTCATGCGTGCCTGCGGTCGGAGAAATACCGGATGACCCAGTAAATAAGCCGCACAAGCCCGTCAAGGGCGACGCATGCCGCAAGCGACATCGCGAACGGACGCACGGCGCTTTGCGGGATCAGAAGGAAGCCGAGCCCGTAAAGTCCGATCACGACGCCTTCGATATAGTTCAGAATGTGCAGAAACGGCTTTTCCTGTTTCTGCCTGGTACCGAGCCAGATCGCATAGTACGACAGCGCGATGCAGAGAATGCCGTAAAGTCCGCTCCCGATCAGGAACATCGCTTTTTCCTTGAAGATCAGGATCGCCGCGAGAGCCAGCA